>CAZYXP010000115.1:0-11799 GCA_964651325.1 uncultured Phycisphaeraceae bacterium | reverse complement strand
GCGAGCAAGTCGTCGCCGATTTGAAGTCGCGCGAATTGCTTCACGAAGTCGAAGAACGCGACCGCGAGGTCGGCCACAGCGACCGCAGCAAGGTCGCGATCGAACCCTACCTGTCCGATCAATGGTTCGTCAGAACCGGCGATGTGACGGACAAGATACCTGAACCGCGGGCTTCAGCCCGCGGATCGGGGGAAGGGATTCGCCTCGGTGACGGGAGTACGGCACCGGGCCTCGCGCAGGCGGCCATGGACGCCGTTACCGATCAACGCATTCAAGTGTTCCCGCCGCGATACGGCAAGAGCTACCTCGATTGGCTCGGCGAGAAACGAGACTGGTGCATCTCACGCCAACTCTGGTGGGGCCACAGAATACCCGTCTGGGACATTGAAGACGCCACAATGCATGACGGAGCGGCGGAGTTACAAGACAAGATGGAGTCCTTCCGCGCGAAGAACTTGGTAGCCTGGCAGGCCAAGCCGGACGGCTCCGACTCAGGCGGCAAGCGTGGCGATGGCCCTCTTGGCGCCTACTCGTGTGTTCACCCGAATGCCGAAGAATTGCAGGCTGAGATGGAATCCCACGGATTCGCCCGCGACGAACACGTCCTCGATACCTGGTTCAGCTCCGCGCTTTGGCCCTTCAGCACGCTCGGCTGGCCGGAGGAAACGGACCACCTCAAACAGTATTACCCCGGCGGCGTCCTATGCACCGGGCGCGACATTATTACGAATTGGGTCGCGAGGATGGTCATGTTCGGGCTCTACGCGACCGGCAAGATCCCGTTTGACCACGTCTACATCCACCCGAAAATCCTCGACGGCCGCGGGGAGACGATGAGCAAATCCAAAGGCAACGGCGTCGACCCGGTAGACATCATCCATACCCACGGCGCAGACGCACTGCGCTATTCCATGGCGGATATGTGTACCGAAACGCAGGACATCCGCATGCCGGTGGATTACATCTGTCCCCATTGCGAAAAACGCACGGACCAAACGGCGGCCGTCCGCGCCGAGCAGCAGAACAGAAAATCCCGCGGTGAAAAACTTCAGCGTAAGATTCAGCCGGCGGATTGCCACCGCGTCAAATGTTCGCACAAAGAGTGCGGCATGGAATTCGCGACGCGTTGGGCCGGTCCGGAGCTAAAGGAGGAGCTTCCCGTCGCCCGTGAGACGTCGGAGAAATTCGAGATCGGGCGCAATTTCTGCAACAAACTGTGGAACGCGGCCCGCTTTTCGTTCATGAACCTTGAGGGCACGCCGCACGACGCAATCCCCACAAAGCAACTTCCGCCGGAGGATCGCTGGATTCTTGCCCGGCTGTCACAGACGATCCGGCAATACCACGAATCGGTGGCCGCCTATCAGTTTTCTTCGTCGATCAAGGGGCTCCGCGTGTTTTTCTGGGAAAGCCTTTGCGATTGGTACATTGAACTCACCAAGCCGCGCATGGCCATGGACGCTTCCGAGCCGCTCGGCGGATCGGCCCGGCAGGTGCTCGCCTTTTGCCTGGATCAGGTGCTGCGGCTGTTCCATCCGACAATCCCGTTCATCACGGAGCGATTGTGGCAGCAGCTCGAAACGCTGGTTCCAACGAGGGGGTTGCCCGGTATCGTCGAGCTCGAAACGGGCCGGTCGCTGATCGCCTCGGCGTTTCCGCCTGTTGCGGGCTATCCGCATCTTGAAGATGCCGCCATCCTCGAAACCTTCGCGAACTTGCAAACGGCCACACGCGGCGTACGCGACTTGCGATCGCAATGCGGCGTCCCGCCGAGGGACAGAGTCACGGCCACCGTGATTCTGCCGACGGACAAGATCAAGCCGTTTGAGGCCCATGCCCACATCCTCAAACATATGGCCGCCGCGGAGGAGTTGCACATCGCCGCCGAGGGGCATCGCCCGGCCAATGCAGGGAGCGTCACGATCAGCGATATGCGCATTTTCGTCCACGACATCAGCGACGATGCCGCCGAGCGAAAGCGAACCGAGAAAACCCTGGCTGATCTCCAAAAACAGATCAAAGGCAAAGAGGGTAAGCTCGGCAACGAGAAATTCGTCGCCAACGCCAAGCCCGAAGTCGTAGAAGCGGAGCGCGCGCGATTGACCGGGATGCTGGAGCAGCAGACCTCGTTGACCCAACATCTGCGTGAATTGGAAAGCTAGGCAAACCGTTGATCGAGGGGCGCCACCCATGGCGACTGGCAATTCAGCGTCCTATCGTGGGAACTGCTACGCGATCGATCAGGTTCCATTACCTCTGCCGCGATACCCACGCTCCGACCGCTCCCTTCGATTCCAACCGCGCAACATTGGCCGACGGATTGCCTGTGCAAAACCCGCCCCGAGTGCCGATGTTTTCACAGGCAAGTGAAGAGAAATTCTGACTACCCAGCGGCCGGGTGGGGTCTGGCAAACCGCGATTCGGAGCGCCGCCCACCCCCGCCTGGGAAGCCTGGCACAAACGTATGCTTTACGCCGCGTTGACATTCTGGTTGTCGGTTATTGTACTCACGGCCTGGGGCGTTCACCGCCTGTGGAGTTCCATGGTTCAGGCCAAGGTCATCAACGCGATTCTGCTGCCCGGAACGCTGGTTGCCCAACTGGGACATGCCCTGGCCGTGCTGGTGACCGGGGCGACGATCAGCAATACAACGCTGTTCAAATCCGACGACTCGGGCGACCCCGAAAGCACCCCGAATCCCGAGCCGCGCATCCCCATCATCGGCCCGGTGGTACTCGGCATGCTCCCGCTGGTCGCCTGCGCGACGGGCATCTACGTCCTGGCGGATTACTTCGCCGGCTCTGTCGTGACACGGCTCGGCGTACGGGCGGTCGGCCCCATGCTTCCGACGACGCTGGATGGGTTCTGGCAATTGCTGAGGGACCAGATTTCGCTGACTCAGTCCTTCCTTTCCGCGATCTGCGTCGCGGATTACGACAACCTCAACACCTGGATCTTCTTCTATCTGCTCGTCTGCCTTTCCGTGCGGATCGCACCTTTTCCGGGCAATCTGCGTGGTTCGCTGGTCGCGATCCTGCTCCTGGGTGCCGGAGCCGCCCTAGCTGCGTCGCTTTTTGACGTGGCCGACCCGCGTGTTCAAAACGCCTGGTCGGTGCTGAACCTGACCGTCGCGGTGCTGCTGCTGCTTCTTTTGACCAGCTTGCTGGCGCGGGGCGCGTTTGGCTTGGTGCAAGTCTTCAAGGGCGAGAATCAGAGCTAAGAAGAGATCATCGCTCAGCCAGAGGCTCGCAACCGGTAAGCCTGGGCAGGAATCTTGACCGCATCGGCGGGCCAAATGGCATCATTCGAGCGTCGTCGACCGCTTTCCCGTTCTGATCTCCACCGCTTCCTCCACGTCGTAGACGAAGATCTTTCCGTCGCCTGGTTGGCCCGTATGGGCCGCGGCCCGAATCATGTCCACTACGCCATCGAGCAGATCGTCGTTGACGACGCACTCCAGTTTGAACATGTTGGTGGTTCCGTAGCGTACGCGCCCTCCTTCGTGTCTGCCGGCGCGACCCACCGTGCGGCCGAATCCACGGACATCGGAGACGGTCACGCCCGGAAGCTCTGGGTGCTGATGCAAGGCGTCGAGCACGGCGCCGAACTGATTCGGGCGAATCAGCGCTTTGATTTCCTTCATAATTGAACTCCAATACGGCAAAGAATCAAATCTCCACCTCTTCTCTTGCGTCTCCAAGCCAGCCGTAGACCGCGGGTATGACGAAGAGTGTCAGCAACGTTGACGTTGTCAGGCCAAAGACGACCACGACGGCGAGCGGGCGCTGAACCTCCGATCCGATCCCCCGAGCCAGCAGCAGCGGCAACAGGCCCAAAATGGTCGTGATGGCCGTCATCAACACGGGGCGCAATCGAAGCAGTCCACCGCTTATGAGCGACTCATTCAGGGGCATGCCACCGGCGCGCAGCTCGTTGATATAGCTCACGAGCACAACGCCGTTTTGTACGGCAATTCCGAAGAGGGCAATAAATCCAACAGACGCGGGTACGGACAGATATTCACCCGTGATGAAAAGCCCAAAGATGCCGCCAATGAGCGCCAGGGGTACGTTGATGATGATGATGAAGGCGTGACGTGTAGAATCAAAGGACATCCAGAGCATAAGGAAAACGACCGCAATCACGATGGGCACGATGATCGACAAGCGGGCCATAGCGCGCTGCTGGTTTTCGAACTGGCCGCCATACTCGATGTAGTAGCCTGGGGGCAAGTCAACCTGGTCCGCAATACGCTGCTGAATGTCCACGATGACGCTGCCCATATCCCGCCCACGAACGTTGCCCTGAACGATCCAACGTCGCTGGTTCTTCTCGCGATTCACCTGAATGGGGCCTACGACCTCCTTCACCTCGGCTACCTGGGAAAGCGGGATGAGCGAGCCGTCATTGGTGTGGACGAGGGTGTCGCGTATCGATTGTGGGTCGATCCGGCGGTCTTCCTTGTAGCGCACGTGAATGCCGAACCGGCGGGTGTTGAGGTACAACGTATCAATCACCTCGCCGCCGATCGCCAACTCGACCATCTCCTGTATCTGGCTCACGGCGATGCCGTATCGCGAGCAGGCGGCGCGATCCGCGATAATCTGAACTTGCGGCTGGCCGAAACTCTGTTCGACAGAGAGATCGACCAAACCTGGAACGTTTTCGATCGCCGCGCTGATTTCGTTCGATTTGTCGCGAAGGACATTCAATTCCTCGCCGTAGAGCTTGATCGCCAGTTGGGCTCGAATGCCAGAGAGAAGCTCGTCGAAGGCGTTTTGGATGGGTTGCGTGAAATTGAGCTGGATGCCCGGCCAGGAGGATAACTCCTCGCTCAAAGCCGCGACGAGTTCCTGCTTGTTTTGAAACCGGGTCCATTGGGCCAGCGGATGCAATTCAATGTGTACTTCCGCGTAGTTCACGGGATGGGGGTGGCTTCCGGCCTCGGGGCGACCGATTCGCGAAAGAACTTCTTCGACTTCCGGGTACTTCTTGATCTGTCGTTCGAGTTTCACAATGGTGTCGGTCGCCTTCTCGAGAGAGATAGACGGGGACATGATCACACCGATTAGAATCGAGCCTTCCTCCAGCGTCGGGATGAACTCCGTTCCCATAAAGGGCAATAAGCCCAGGCTTCCGACGAATCCAAGGACAGCGGTTGACATGACGACGCCTTTTCGCCGGATCGCCTGTTCCAGCAAGGGGCGATACAGGCGCTTTAGCTTCGTAATGAGGAGGAGTTCCTTGTGGTGCCCCTGTTTGAGCAGAAAAGACGAAAGAACCGGAGCTACGATGAGCGCCGTAGCAATAGAACCGAGAAGAGCGAAGGCGATCGTAAAGGCCATGGGGGAGAACATCTTCCCTTCGACGCCTTCGAGCGTAAAGATTGGCAGAAACACCGTGATGATGATGGCGATCGAGAATAGGATCGGGCGACTGACTTCCTTGGCGGCCTGAAGAATCACATCGCCCTTGCTCTTGGAGGCATGCTCGCTGGCATTCAGGTGGCGGTAGATATTCTCCACCATGACAATCGCTCCGTCTCCCAACATACCGATCGCGATGGCGATGCCGCCGAGTGACATGAGGTTGGCTGAGATGCCGTTGATGCCCATGCAGATGACCGCGACCAGCGCGCAGATCGGCAAGGACAGCACGACGATGAACGCGGTCCTGACGTTGCCCAAGAAGACAAAGAGCGTCAAAAGCACCAACGCCGCTCCCTGCAGTAGCGCCTTCTTAACCGTCCAAGTGGCCTGCTCCACCAGCTCGGCCTGCTCGTAGTACGGGATCAGCGACACGCCCTTGGGGAGTGAGGCTTGGACGCTTTCGACTTTCTTGTACAGGCGTTCAATGACCTCGGACGTGTTCTCGCCGAAGAGTTTCAGAACGATCCCGGACACGACCTCCTTCTCGCCGTTGCGGCTGACGACACCTCGGCGGATTTCGTTTCCGTAGACCACCTCGGCCACATCGGTCATCTTGATCGCGACGCCGTCGTCCACCCTGATTGGGATACTGCGAATGTCGTCCAAGCTCTGGAGCAAACCGAGGCCCCGTACCAGAGATTCCTCCGAGCCGATGACAAGGAACTGACCGCCGACGTTCTCGTTGTTCTCTTGCACGGCCTCGACCAGATCGTCGAGCGACAAGCCGTACCGGAGTAGCGCATCCGGATCCACGCGAATCTGATACTGCAACACATGGCCACCGATGGAAAGAATGTCCGTGACGCCGGGAACGGTTTTGAGCTGGAACTTGACAACCCAATCGTTGAGCTCACGGAGGTAGGTGTTGGGGTCCTTGCCTTCCGTATCAACGTTTTCATCGAGGGTCAGGTAGTAGATGAAGATTTGCCCAAGCCCTGTGGAAATCGGGCCGAGCGTGGGCGGTTCATCCATCTCCGGTAGCTCGGCCACGGCTGCCGCGAGCCGTTCCGCCACGAGTTGGCGCGCAAAGTAGATGTCCACATTGTCCTTGAAGTACACGTAGATGACGGCCATGCCGAACGCGGACGTGGATTTGATCTGCGTCACACCGGGCAACCCGTTCATCGCGGACTCGATCGGATACGTGATGAGTCGCTCCATTTCCTCCGGGGCCATGCCATGGCCTTCCGCGAACACCGGGACCATGATCGGGGAGATATCGGGAAAGGCATCAACGGGCATCTGCCCGTACTCGTAGGCGCCATATCCCATCACCGCAACGATCGCCACGACGACCAGCCCCTTGGCGTTCAGCGATGCCTCGACTAACTTATTGATCATCTCGACTCCTTCGACAGCCGCAGCTTGGAGATCGGGCGTACGATGGCTGCCCTATCAATGCGAACGGCCGAGCTCGCGTCTTTATCGTCTTGCACCGATGCTAGTGACCGTGCCCGGCATGCGCGCCAAGCCCGCTTGTTACGATCTTCGCCTTCAGCTCAAACGCACCTTCAACGACATACCGCTGGCCGACGGCCAAACCCGCAAGAACCTCCACGCGCGATTCATTGCTGCGACCCAGAGAAACCGGTTTCGGTTTGAAGCCCTCGCTCGCATCCAGAAAGACGACAGTCTGCTCGCCCATTCTCTGAACTGCGGACTTCGGGATAACGACCGGGGCACGCTCCTGCCCGATGGAGATCTCAGCGTTGACAAAGAGCCCAGGCCGCAGTTGGCCATCTGGGTTGGGAAGAACGACGCGTGCCAACGCCGTCCGGGTTTTTTCGTCGACAACCGGCGCAACATACGCAATGGTGCCCTGCCCGTGGGGCATGCCGGCGCCGGCAGAAATAGTGACCTCCATGCCCTTCCTGACGTAAGCTAGATCCTTCTGGTAGACCGCGATAGCGACCCACACGGTGCTCAAGTCCGCGACCGTGAAAGCACCGAATTCATCGCTGTGCTTCTCGCCCAGCGCCAGGTGTTTCTCAATCACCGTAGCGTCAAACGGAGCGCGAAGTGGATACCACGCCAACTTTTCCTCGGTCTCGAGCTTGCCTGTTTCGAGTGCGATGCTGTCGTTGCTGTCGGACGCAGCCTGTTGGCAGGCCTTGCAGTGTGGATCATTACACATCGCGTTGCGTGCACTGACGCGCATTTGGAGCTCAGCAAGACGCTCCAGTTCCGCAATCTCTTGGGACGTGAGCCCCAGCACGTAGAGGCGCCGTCTGGCGCCTTGAAGTTCGATCTCGCCTACCTGTTGCGTACGTTCTGCCTCAAGTAGATCCCGGCGTATCTTGAACTCTATGCTGTCACGTGTTGCAGCATAAAGCGCATCGGCCTTCTTGTACTCCGCCTCTGCGGCCTGATAATCTCGCTCGCTGGCGATCTTCTTCTCAAAAAGCGGTTTCTCCCTCAAGTAGGCCGCCTTGGAGAACACGAATTCGGCGTAGGCGGAAACGAGAATGCTGCGATTCTCGCCCATGGGGCCCTCTTTCGTCTCGCGGAGGGTTTCCGACGAAGGAGACGATTCGAGTACCTCCAGCAGCAAAACTGTGTTGTGATGCACTTGGCGCGCGCGCGTCAGGTCAACCGTACTGCCGCTGAGCGCCGCCCACTTGGAGAGATAGTCGACCTTCGCCTCGCCCAACTCAGCGCTTTCAATCCGCGCCATCACGTCGCCTGCGTGCACGACGTCTCCCACACTCGACAGAACTTCTCGCACGATGCCCGGTGCGCGAGGGACAATGTGTGCGACACGGTCTGCATTGAGCACGAGTTCTCCCGGCAGGCGTATTCGCATCGTCAATTGCCCCGATCCTGCCGTTGCCACCTTGACGCCGAACCTATCTCTGTCGTCGCGACTGAGCCGAACGACCGGCTCCGCGCCGTGATCATCGTGCCCGGCGTGATCGTCGTGCCCGTCGTGCTCACCATCCTCGTCGTGGCCATGGGCCTCGTCACGTCCATGCGCTTCATGACCCTCTTCGTCATGTCCAGACTCGTCGTGCTCGTGGACGTGATCGCCAGCCTCTCCATGATCCCCATCCCCATGGTCGTGGTCATGCTCGGACGGCGTTTCGGCCGGTGGCTGTTGTGCCCGCACACGCGATAAGACCGCAGCGCCACCACCGACCAAAGCGATCACGGCCAAAATGGCCAATTTCCTATTCATCACATCGGTTCTCCTGAATCGGCTCATCGTGCCTCCCGGCCGTGGCCGACATTTTGGGAACGGTCACAGCAGAAACGCTGCCGCCGCGTTGAGCAGCATGTCTCTCGCGAACGTTGAAAGCGTCCCACTGTCGATCGGCGCACATCCTTGGCACAGTGCCACGGTCATGACCGCCAAGAACATGCCGGAGATGACATGGTTTCGTGGGTTCTTGCTTGTCATGGTTTTGCATGCTCCTTCGCGTCCGCTTCCTGCGGCACGTCCACTTCCACTTCGGCCTTCAACTTCGAAAACGGCAACCCGATCGCCTGCTCCAACTCGGGAACAGACGTGGCCGCACGCTGCGCCGCGCTCACGTATTCGCGCCGCGCTTCCAAAAAGAATCGCTGGGCCTCGAGCACGGAAAGGAAGGACGCCCGCCCCGCGCGATAGGACGCACGCGACAATTCCAAGTTGCGCTGCGCCAATGGGATCGATTGATCTCGGAATGTCCGCATCAGCCGCCACGCCGTCAATGCACGATCCGCCGCGCCGCGCACTTGTTGTGTAACCCCGCGGTCAACGCCAACGAGTACCTTGCGCGCCTGCTGAACGGCGTATTGGGCTTTAGCGATCTGGGCCTGGTTTTGATCGAAAATCGGCAGCTCAAAGCCCAAGCTCGGCCCCATAATCGTGGCCTGTCCGCCCGCGCCGCCCCGCTCGGATCGTGGTTGGATGTCCGGCGCGGTCAGCCCACCGCTGGCGATCGAAGCCCGCGCGATGTCGGCGGGAATGTCGCGACCCCCTTGAGCCTGACGGTCTTCACGCTCCAGTTCCAGCCCCAACTCGACCACCGGAAAAACCAGCCTGTATTGCTCCTCCAATCGCGCCTCAGCCACAGCCAGAGCCTTCGCCGCCACGCGCAGGTCAAGCCGACCGCGCTTGGCCGCATCGACAAGGGATGATGTGTCGGCGATTTCCGGGTAGGCGTCGGGCAGCGGATCATTGAGCACCAGGCTATCCGCGTCGCCGACCCAACCGAGCACCGTCGCCATCGCGCGACGTGCTTCCGCGGCCGCTAGGCGGGCCCGCTCGACCTCGATCTCCGCGCCCAGCGCGACGCCGCGTGAAAGGTTGACATCGAGTTCGTTGGCCGCGCCTGCCTCCTGCCGCGTCAGCGCTAGCTGCAAGAGATTCGCAGCAATGTCGCGGTTTTCTTGCGCGATCCGAGACTGCTCATCCGCGCCAGCGGCCGTGAAATAGGCGACCTTCGCATCGGCCGCCAGAGCCACCGCTTTACGGGCCAGATCAAGAATCGCCACATCCAGGGAACGCTCTGCCGCGCGCTTTCGAACGGGTATCTGCCACAGCTCTGCGATGTTTTGCGAAATGGAGGCTTCCAGGTTGGCCAAGCCCCCGCCATCGGGGAATCGCGCGGAAATGCCCACGAAGGGGTTGGAAAAAAGCCCTGCTTGAACCACGTCCGCGCGAGCCATGCCGATGTCCATGAACATGGCCTGCAGCGCGGCATTGTTCAGCAGGCATATCTCGACCGCGTCCGCCGCGGTGATGCCATCCTGGGACAGCCCCTCGACCATTCCCGCCACCAATGCATCGTCTTCGGGCCGATAAACGCGCTCTCCCCCGGTGGCTTCAAAAATATGGCGCCCGACATGCTCGTAGTCGGATTTTGGATTGACAGTGGCACAGCCTGAACCCGCGATCAGCGCAGCGGCCACCCACAATGGGGTTCGAATAGTTCTAAACATGCAAATGATTCCTCAGTCAGTTTCCCCCGAGCCGCGGGCTTCAGCCCGCGCGGCGCCCCGGTTTCCGGCAGCGCCAAGCCACTTTGAAACCGCGCATGTCGAACCCGGCGGTTCATAAGAGTGGTTCTGGCGCTGTCCTATTGAACCCGCGGCTTACGGCATCGATGACGGGGATTCACACCAGAAGGGGAACGTCGCTGGCTGGACGGGGAAATGGCTTCCCGACATCCGGCGCCACTTGCAAGGCCGGAGTGGACAACGCTAGAAGGGGCGGAGGAACGAATTGGGGAATGGCCCACGAAGCGAGTCGTGCCACCGAATCGACAACGACTCGGCCGATCGAACGCCCGCCATAAACGAACGGGCGACCGCACGGATCGTCACCACAATGGCTTTCGTGACCGCACTGGGAATTGCCGTCGCAGCCGCACTCCGACGGGCAACACGCGCCCTCGGTGCAAGCGCACGGGTGCGTCACCACACCGGCCATGCAAAGCGGCGGCATGACAGCCAGCGCCCACACGACCACTACATTGGTTACCATTCGTCTCATAGATACTCGACGTTAGATTCATCCACGGCGCTTGTCAACCGGTTTGAATCACACGCAGGTAACATTGGCGCTCCCTGAATTATCGGCCCTGCTTTGCCGGCAATCCCGCCGTTACGCTATCGGCCAAACCGGCAAGCGGCTCCAGAACGAGATATGCCGGTCATGGGCCCAACGCATTGACCCGGTCATGTGTAGCCCAGCCGCCCTCCGGTGGGCCATCGGCTGGGCGGTTGCCCAGACACAGCGGAGGGCCGCTGTGCCACACGCGGTCCCCATCGAATCAGCGTTGATGGAGCACCAGATCCAAACGATTCAGGACCATCCGCGGACTTGCCTCCCACAAGAATACGAGGCCCGCTCAAAAATACTCCGCCGGGGGCTTGATTTTTCTTATTGTTCGGTTTATGTTCGGTTTTCGGAAAGGCGATGTGATCGGTGGCGATCCGATGGCTGAGGGTGCATGACAAAATCGGCGGCTGTGATGGCACGCTGAAGGCGTGCTCTAACAGTACAGCGCAACGTCGTTCGGAGCGCAGGCTTCCAGCCTGCACGACCCGCGATGATGATGCAGGCAAGATGCCTGCGCTCCGGGTTTGTGACGACTTTGCGCTGTACTACTAAAGTAGCCGGGGGCAAGCGTAGCGCCACCCCCGGATCGCGTCACCATCTAACCACCCGACCCTGTATGGGGCGTCTTTGCCGTGAGATGCGTGCAGCATGACGCCTAGCCGACCCCTCCAGGGCCGAATAGATGGGCTGTGCGGTGACCGTGGGTCCGCCGGGAACGGACCCACGGCTACTATAGCGCAGCCTTTCAGGCTGCAGGAAAGAACAGCGTTCCATCCGCCGGAAGTGTCATGCACCCGATGGCTGATAGCTGACGGCTGATAGCTG
>CAZYXP010000114.1:0-11801 GCA_964651325.1 uncultured Phycisphaeraceae bacterium | reverse complement strand
GCTGATTGCTGTTAGCTTGCCCGCGGCTCCCTTCTTCAGCCGTTGATCGGCAGATACACGTCGTACCGAACCATTTTCCCGGCATGCTCGCCGGCCGGGTCGGGGGCAAGCGGCGGCGCCAAACGATGGCGCTTGACCACGACGCGCTTTTTCGCGATGCGGCGGGCGATTTCCAGAAGCTCAGGCGCGTCAGCATCGTCGCCGGCGAGTTTCCGCGTGAGCTGCATCACCTTGTTGACGGCGACTTTCTTCCGGCGGAGGGTGAACATGGGATCGAGATAGACCGTATCCGGCGCATCCGCAGTCGACAGGCCGGCCAGGAATGCTCGGGCGTCGGCCCCAACGAGGTTGATTCTCTCGGCGATGGGTCGCGTTTGAAGGCCGCCGTCCTCGTAAGCTCGCGAGAGCCCGTCATCAAGCAGTGCTGCCAAGACGCTGCACCGCTCCACGGCGGTCACGCTGCATCCCAGCGCGGCCAGCATGAAGGCGTCGTTTCCCAGGCCCGCGCTCGCATCAACCACGCTGGTGCACCCCTTACGCAGGCCGATCGCCACCGCGAGCGGTTGCTTGCCCATGTGCTGGCGCGCGGCCCTTTGGGCGGTGGATCCGAGCAGGAAATCGACGCATATCGGGCTGAGGACGCTCGAATCGACGGATCGCAGCTCGAGCCGGTTTTGACGAAAGGCAAGCAGCAAATCGAATCGCCCCTGGGCCGCGTCGGGATCGCGGAGCATCGGAATCTCAAGACGAGCCGCCAACGCGTGTTCACGAGAGGGGCTGGGCGCGTTCGCATCCGCGGCGAGCACGGCGACTTGGGGGCGTGGCGTCGGCGTGTTGGGATCAGTCATCGGCGGGTGGCCGCTCGTCTTGGGCGGGAAGCATGGCCCGCACGTCGTCGGATCGAATGGTCACCAGGGCCCAGATGAGCGGCGGGATCAAAAATGAGCCGGTCGGAGAGACGTAGAAGAATTCGTACAGGCCGGCGATCAGGTTCGTGGCGGTCGATCCCCACTCAAACTGCCGCATCGGCGTATCCTGTGAGTAGCAGAACAGCAGCATCATCGCCAATCTGGCCCCTACGAAGAGATTGACCAGCACGAAGCCGCCGACAAGAGCCCGCAGCCGCCGGGGCCACGAAACAGGCGAGGCTAGGATCAGGGCGATCAGCTCGGCCGTGGGCACGAAACCGACCCGGCCTGTGGGAATGATCGAGACAACGCCGACGGGTCTGCCGGTGAGCGGCACTTTGGCGATCGTGCCGTCTTTTTGGGTCAATTCCTGATACGTCACGGTCTGGCGTACGATGGCCGCGGCCAGGTCACCGCGATCGGCCGTGCCCTTGCGCTTGGCAAATTCGGCGGCCGTGGGCGGTCGAAAAGCGATCTGGCCCTGCGATCCAAAGGTTGACAGGCACACATTCGCCGCGATCCGGTAGAACTCGCGGTATGCCTCGCGCACCCCGGGCCACGGCAAGATCAGCAAGACGTAGATCGCCACTGCCGTGAAGAAGAAGCGCAGGATGGGCTTAAGCGGCGGCATGTTGCGGTTCTATCGTTTTGCGGACTGCCCACAACGCCCAGGCGCCCCATGCCAGAATCGACAAGATGATAAAAACCGCCTGCCACACGTCGTGATGCATGATCTCGAAGGCGGAATTCCAATAGATGCCCACGTAGAAGAGGCTCAGCACGCGAACGAGGTTCATGAGCATCAGGAAGGCCAACCCCAGCAAGAGGCCGGGGATTTTGGGTTTGAAGGCCACCGGGGAGGCCAAGACCGCGCAGATGAAGAGGATGGTGGGCTGAATCGCGTCGCAGCCCTTCTTGATGTTGACGCTGAATCGGCTGGAGGAAATGGAGCTGTCGTATACCCGAGCGTTCTCGCCGAACACGTTGAGCACGGCCGCCGAGACCTGCGCCCAACCGCGAAGATAGGAGGGCGTGAACCCATTTTCCACGCTTTCGATGTTGAGCGCCACGTTGGCGGCAATCAGCAAGAGGCCGAGGCCCACCACGAACTTGAAAATGGGCTTCTTTGAAGGCGGTGGGCGGCGCTTCTTCTTGACTCTTCTCCGGTTTCGCGGTGATGGCTTCTCGCCAGTCTTTTCGGATCCGTCGGCAGGCCCGTGCGTTGCGGCATCCCCATCGGGCGCCGATCCGCGCGACTCGGACTCATCCGGTTGATGCTGCTTGTCCTTGTCGCCCACGTCGTCTCCTTTCCCAATTCGATGAAGCCAATGAACGCATCGCTTCCGGTGCGGGAAATTGTATCGCAGACTGCCATCGGCTCACAAGGGCGCGCAAAAAGTTGCCCATCCTCGCTTTCGCAGCGAAGGATGGGCAACTTTGCGGATGGGCTATTCGCCGCCGGATGGCGCTAGCTGATTGGAAAAGGTTTTCCAGTGCGTGCCAGGGCCGATGCTCTATTCCTCATCGGCATCCATGAGTTCCTGGTACTTTCCGTAGAGGACCGGATTCCGCTCGGCTAGGTCCTCTTCGTTTTCGAAGCTACGAACCAGTTCGGAATCGCCCCGGCGGATTCGGACTTCGATGGCGCCGTCGGCACCGACATTAAATGTATGCTTGGGTTTGCCAATCCGATGTAGGCCCTTGCCCATGAACATGGCGTGGTCGCCGGGAAGCGGGAAGAACGGCATGTCGAATTCCGCGGCGCCGTTCTCGTCCTCGCTCTTCTCTCGCCAGGCCGCGACCGCTTCCTCATATCCTTCGCGAGCCTGCTCCATCGCCTCGCGATAGGCCGAGTGGGCCTCAGAAAGCTGCTCGTGCAGGTCGGTGCGCCAATCAAACAACCCGTCTTTGAGTCCCTTCAACTCCACATTGAAATCGACATCGCCCAGCCGCTTGAGGCCGTGCAGCGAAAGGTCCAGCACGACCGGCTTGCCGCTCGAGCTGTAGTGCTCAAAGGCATCGGGATCGCCCTCGGCCAGATCGTCTTCATTTTCGTAAACGATCGTCGTTTCCGTATCGTTCTCGTCGGTGCGTGTTACCGTGATCTCGCCGCCGTCCTCTTGTGTAATGCTCAATTCGCCCTCGTCGGTCTTGATCTCGAGCTTGACGGACTTGCTGTTGCCATCGACGAAGACCTTCGTGAAGTGGCTCGCACCACCGGGAATGTCGAGCTGAAGCTGATCCCGCAATTCCTTAATGTTGGTCAGATCACCGAGATCCTCAAACACCCATTCACCGCCCGCGCCGCGGCGCAACATCTTGCCATGCGCCGTCACGTTTTCTTCAATCTCTGCAAACGGCGCTACGTCGAACTTCCAGAGGCCTTCCTTGATTTCGGCCCGAGAACTTAGCGTGATCGAGAGGGTTTGCTCCTCGCCGCCGCGTAGGACCGTAACATCAATTTCTTCGCCAGGAGCATGACCACTCACCAGCTCGACAACGTTGCCAACCTCGCCGGTGACGGCGTCATCATTGATGGCCATGATCACATCGTTGGCCTGAATCCCGCCCAATTCTGCCGGGCTGTCTTTGATGACATTGACCACAAGAATGCCGCGGCCTTCAATCTCCAGTTGATCCGCCATTTCGTCGGAAACCGTCTTGATCGAAACGCCGAGCCAGCCCTGTTTGGGCGCATCGGCGTCGTCCTCACCCACACGGGCAAGGACCTTGAATTGAACTGCATGCTCCGCGCCGTCTTCATCATCCGATGACCATACAAATGCGTTTCCATCGGCGTCCGCGTCGCCCTTCAGCACGATGACTCGCGCCTCGCCGTCTTCTCCATCGGGTCCACCGACGAAGATCGCATGCCCAGCGCCCATCGCAGCGTCGTGGCCGTGCAACCCACCATGGCCGATCAGTTCGATCGCGACGTGCGCGTCGCCCTCTTCTCCTTCACCGAAGAACACGGCTTCACTGCGACCATCGGCGACACGTGCGGCATCATCCTTGGTCAACCGCACGATCTTGCATTTCTTCCTACACTTGGCACCAGGTTTGACGCAGCACTTCTTTACGCACTTGGCATGGGCTTTAGTCTTGCACTTTGGCAAATCGCCGGCCAACAGCGTTGAGGAGAACCAGTGCGGCGCGGCCGCCATCATCAGCGTTACAGCTAGTTTCGTAACCATCGCTTGTACACTCCCTGAAAAGAAAAATCCGATGCTTAATACTTCGCAACGACCCGCCTTGCCGGGCGGATCGAGCATTTACATTTCATGCAACACGGGGTGATCGTTGGCTTTGGGATTGGGGCGTTTGATCGTTCGCATCCGATCCACCTCGATCCAGTAAAGCACGCCTTCGCGACCCATGATTCCGTACGAGTTGTGACTCGTGTCTCGGCGAATTTTTTGCTGTGGCGCCATCGACGCATTACGCATCACGTCGCCCTGACGCGGCTGTGCCGAAATCGGCACCACCCGGCCCATCGTGGGCTGCGGCTTCGTCACGTGAGTCACTTGAGGGCCACGGGCCATCTGAATGCTGGAGGAAGGGGGCGGTGCGACCGTCAAGCTGTTGACCAGGATCGCCAGCAGCCCGGCCGCAATCGATCCGGGAACCAGCCACCAGCCTCGATGCACCGGCGATGCGCCGCGCTGTTGAGATACGCCGTCGATCCACGCCTGCGGATCGATGGCATCGCTGCGATCCGCAACGACCTCATCCAGCGCCCTCGCCGCAAGGCCATCCGCCTCGCGGTAGGCATCCATCATCTGCCGGGCCTGTGGGTCGCGAATGAGTTCGCGATCCAGCACCAACTGATCGTTCTCATCCAGCAGCCCATCGAGGCGCTTGGAAATCAGAGTTTCCAGATTCGTCTTGCTCGCCTTCATCGCAAAGATTCCAGTTTGTCTGCCAGAGATTCGCGAAGGAACCGCCGCGCCCGCACAAGGCGCGTCTCCACGGAATCGACCGGCATGTTCATTACTTCCGCGATTTCGCGGTAGCTCCAACCACTCAAATGACGCAACACAAAGGGCTCTCGATACAGCACCGGCAAGGCCTCGATCGCCATCAACACCTCGCGGCTTGCTTCCGACTTCGCTAGCGAGGATTCGGGCGATCCCGGTTCGCCGCGCTCGCCGACGCCCGCCATGGCTTGCGCGGCCGATGCCTTGGCGTGCTTTCGCCGCCGCGTGCGGTCGCGACCGGCGTCAATCGCGGCGTTTCTTGCCAGACGGTAGAGCCACGATTTCCATTTTGTAGCATCGCGCAACTCACCGATTCGAACCCACATCGACGTCCAAGTCTGCTGAGCCACATCATCCAAACGGTCCGACTTACCCAGCACCCCGAAAAGCACGCCGCGTATCCAGCGATCGTGGCGACGCACCAACTCTCCGAACGCATAGGAATCGCCCCCCTGGATTGCTTGGATCAAGGGCAAATCCTCGTCAAACTCGCTGGTCCATGGCATCGATGTCATCATGCTTAAAAGACGCCCGACCGCCCCCGCTCCTGTCATATCGTCCAGGATATTCTGAAATCCTGCCGGACGGTCCAATAAACCTCATATTGCCCATATTGCTATCCGTGCAAGTGCCGCCGCGGCGGCCGCGACAGAGTCTGCACGCCAAGCGGGAGCCTCTTGGGAACCCACGAATTGTAGCACGATCGCATCCGGGCGCTGCATACCTGCCCTGTACTACAACGGCCTGTCGACGCGAACACACCATGCAGCTTCTTAATCTGTATGCACAGTACGTCGCACAAATGGCGGCGTTTTCTGGCCCGAGGAGCGGCGATGGGTTCATACCGCGGTGAGCCTTGGCACGAGCAGGCCGGTGCAGCCCTCCCGGTCTTGGCATAACGCAATCTGTGTATGAGTCGCGCTCCATGCCTTGCCAACCACAGATCGACAGGATACCAACTCAAGCAGAAAAAGGTGCGCCTGGTGTATCAGTGAGGCCGTGGCGGTCGCGGTTTGCGGCGTGGGGCCGCTTCTCAGGTGCGCGTTTCGGATCGGCGTTGCCGATGCTGCTTCGTTACGGCAGCAGGCGAATCGAGGCCGCCATGCGAGGATACTCTTGGCATTTGAATCACTCATTGAATTGAGCCGCTGTCACACCGGCGGGGGGACGTTTGTGGCTTGCCGCGATCGTGAGCTGGCCGTGTTTGTGCTGGCCGATACGGGCGAGGTGGTGGTCGGTGACAATGCATGTCCCCATGCCAACGGCAACCTCTCGGGCGGCGCGCTATGTGGGCGGATCATTACCTGCCCCTGGCATGATTGGAGCTTTGATCTTGCCGGCGGAGCCTGCACGGAGCCCTCCGAGGCCCGGATCAGTATCTATCCGTCAGAGGTGCGGGACGGTGTAGTTTGGGTTGATCTTGGTGCGTGAGCTGGATCGGCTATTGCGATTCCGAACGGCCGCGCGGGCTGAAGCCAGCGGCTTGGGGTAAATAGCGAGGTTGTGCAATAGGTGGGGCAGGCGGTTGATTCGTTTCAGGGTCTGCCCAAACGGAATCTGCAACGGAGCATTCGCCCGCCACGGGCGCGGCGAAGCTCCATGGCGAGGGAATGTCCCGCCGATGGTGAAGGAATACCCATGGCATAGAACGGGGCAACCCCCTGCCCTACGGCGGGTGGACCACTTGTTCTACCTGCGGGTCCATTGGAAAAATGGTGATCCTGGCCAATTGGGAGATCGGCGATCCTACTGCACCGGCCAAGGGGCGTCGCTCTCATTGGCATTGGCAGTTGCGGTGGCGAATTTCATGTCCGGCTTGGCATTCGATTCGGACAGCAGGCGCTTGGCGATTTCGAAACGGACGAAGTTGGCGTTGACGCAATCCTGATGGGCGCCGGTCCAGCCGTACTTCAACCAATCGCGCGACCATGTCGTGTTGACGACGCGGTTTTGCAACTCGGTGGGAGGGGTCAGGCCGACGTAGCCAATCGAATCAACGCCGCGCTTGCCGTCGATGGTTCCGATGGTGCGTACGGATTCGAGGACCACGTCGTGGGGCGAGGCGTAGACGTAAATCGTTCCGTTCATGTTTTTCAGGGCGCCCGTCATGTCGTAGTCGTGGGAAATCGAACTGCCGAGTAGGACGAGATTATCGACTCGGGTGGACGCGTCGAGCTGTTCGATGGCCCACGTGGCCACGCCAGTGCCCGCCGACAAAGCGACCACGTTGATGCGTACGGCAGGAAATCGCTTGCGAAACGCTCTGATCTTGTCGGCGAGTTGCCGGCTTCGCGCCCGGGCGGCCGGCTGATTGAGCTGGTCGACGAGGGGGTTGTAAGAGGTTGTCCACACGTATTCCTCGACGTCGCCCTGATATCCAGCCGCGAACAGGCCGGAGGCGACGCCTTGTGCCCCGTCACCCCAGTTTCCGGCGCCGTCGAGGAAAAACGTCTTGCCGTATTGCTCCGCCGAATGTCCGATCTGGCAGCCACAGGCCAGCGCGGTGAGGATCGCGGAAGCAAGAAGTTTTGTGAGTGATTGAGCCGATAGCATTGAAAACGTCCACCGTGAAAAAAAGTACCCTGACGCGTTGATACCGTTTCAGCCGGACTTGGGCCTTTGGACGAATCGGAAGAACTCTCGTCGAATTCGCCTCAGACCTCCGCCCACTCTAGCGGTTTGGTCGGCTTGGGTCAAGATGATTTCCCTTCGCGCCAACGTCGGTGCCAAGGGTGATCGGACGCGGCGGACGAAGGCCGATATGATCGTCAAAATCTGTGGTATCACGAACAGTTCCGACGCTCATGCGTGCCTTTTGGCCGGGGCGGACTGGATCGGACTCAATCTTTTCTCCGGTCCGCGCAAGCTCCAAACTCCGATAGCCCTTCAAATCCTGGACCAACTAGACGATCCCGCCGCCGCCGTGGCGTTGATCTCCATCGAGCATGACCAGGTTATCGAACCAACGTTGGTGGCGTTGCGAAAAAAAGGGCTGCGGCGGGTCCAATTGTACGGCTCGCAGGCGGCGCAAGATTTGGATCGGATTCGATCGCTGGGCCTGGAGGTCGTGGGGACGGTCCATCTGCGTCCGGGGAAAGAGCAACAGGATTTCAGTGCGATTTGCGCCCGGCCGCACGGTGACTACTTGCTGGTCGATACGGCCGTGTCGGGCAAGCAGGGTGGCACCGGCGTGGCGGGGAACTGGTTGGGGATTGGGCAAGCGCTCTCACTGGCGAATTCTGACGCGCTTCCGCCTATTCTTCTGGCAGGCGGTCTGCGTCCGGAGAACGTTGCTGAGGCGATCGGGGCGGTGGGGCCGGCCGGCGTGGATGTGTGTAGTGGGGTCGAATCATCCCCGGGATGCAAAGATCACGCGGCGGTCGTGGCGTTCGTCAAGGCGGCGAAGCGGTCGCGCGGCGGCGGTGCGCCATAGCGTTGCAGCGGCCGACCATCGTGGAGTTTTGTTGGATGGCGTGGATAGGGTTGTTTGGCCAAACCCAGGGCATGCCGTGCAGCGCGTTTCGCCCCGATCATCGGCTCCCCCACGTCCAATAGGACATGATTCCATGAAAGAGGGGCACCCGATCGCTGTAGCCCAGCCGCCCTCGGCTGGGTCATTGGCCTTGGTTGGGCGATTGCATGGACACAGCGGGGGGCCGCTGTGCTACATCAATCCCAGACACAGCGGAGGGCCGCTGTGCTACATCCAGCCGGGTGTCGATCAGCGCAGGTTTTCGAACCAGACCAAGGCATCGTTGGTCAAACCGCTCAGCCCGCTTCGATCCAGGGGGACGACGAGGTCATTGGCTCCGTCGCCGTTCAAGTCTACGGGGAGAATCCAGTTCATCAGCGTGGAGCGGACGACCGGCTCTACGTTGGAACCGGTCAGCAGATTCGGGTCCGCGTTGGGGTCCGCGGTTGCCGGCGGGGCCGAGCTTTCCACGATTTGATCGTCGATGATCAGGTTCTCGGTCCATTGATCGAACTCCGTGGCCGGGCCTGATGAATCAAACCAGAGCAATCCGCCCTGCGCCGAGGCGACGACATCGAGTTGCCCGTCAAAGTTCAAATCCACCAGGGCGATCGCGTCGGGGGTCCGTTCGGTGAACTCGGCCACGGTAAAGACGCGCCATGCGATGCTTCGCACCGGCTCCGTGGTAGGCGTGTCCGGTCCTTGCAGCCATTGGATGAGTTTGCCGTTGGTCGAGCGCACCAAGACGTCGAGGATGCCGTCGAGGTTGATGTCGCCAAGCTCGAGGATGTCGGCGCCCGTTGCAATCTGAGCCACTGCGCCGACGTGCCAAAGCTCGTCGGAGAGATGGAAATCGTCGGGTGTGTCGATGATGGGATTGCGGAACCAACGTACGTTCATGCTCGGGGCGTCGGGGAACGTGGCCACGATGTCGATATCGCCATCGCCGTCGATGTCGCCGAGCCCGATGTCTTTGATGGTGGTGCGCGGGAAGGGGTTGGGCAGGGCTTCGCCGCGCCAGGTTCCGTCCTGAATCGCGCCGGGGCCTTGGTTGGTGAACAAGAGCACGTCGGAGGCTTGCCCGTCGCAGGAAACGTTGGATGCCACGACGATGTCCGGAGCGCCGTCGAGGTTGACATCGCCGATCGCCATGGACGTATAGCCTTCCAATTCGGGGAGCGCGGCTGCGGACTCGGGCGCTGGAAGCCTAGAGATTTCGACGGCCACTTCCTGCCACGCGAGTGCCTGGGTGGTTTGGGAGCGATCGTCGGGACCGAGGTAAAGCTGGACGAGGCCGCTCAGCGTGCCTTCGGGCGGAAGATTGCTGTCCAAGCAGCCTGCGTCGCCTTGCAGGCTGACCTTGACGAGCACGGCGATGTCTTGCCGATCGTCGAGATTGAAATCGGCCACTGCCAGGCCCGCCACGGATACGGCGGGTATATTTCCCGCTAGGGTGGTGGTCTCAAAGGTAATGTTGCCGTTGGCGGCGCGACCCTGCAAATGAACCTGAACCGGTTGCGATTGGTTCCACGCCGACACGAGGTCCATCAACCCGTCGCCGTTGAGGTCGGCCGACGCGACGAATTGGGGACCCGCAGAGTCTTCGCTCGGCGGGTCCACCTGGATGGCTCGAAACGCGCTGAGCGTCTGCCCTGCGGAACTAAAGACGTTTCCCGAACCGCCTGGGCTGGTGGCGGTGCCGGGGGTGCAACCCGATGACACGGACACGGCGATGGCGGTGGCAAGGAAAGCAATGGACACGATTGCAATGGTAAGGCGATTCCCAGACATCATGTTCGATGATCCTCGGAGTGGTGGTGGTTTCATAAAGTCATTTATCCCAAAGCGCCTAGACGGCGTACCGGATGGATTATCGGTTGCAGCGAGCGTCCGCTTTCGTTGAGGGCGTGTTCGTCATTGGGACACGCGCGTCCAATAATCGGCCGGGTCGGCCGTCAAGGCGTTACGCGGGCGGCGAGCATGGTCAGATCGTCGCTTTGCGGGGCGCCATCGACGAAATCCGTGACGCATCGTCGAACGTGCTTGATGAGGGAGTGGGGGCTGAGATCCGCGGCATCGCTCAGGCATGAGATGAGGCGAGATGTTCCGAATTGGTCTTGATCCCTGTTCATCGCCTCGGTGACGCCGTCGGTGAACGTGAAGTAGAAGAACGGTTGATCGGGACAATCGATGCGGTGCGTCTTGTAGACGCTTTGCTCGACCACGCCGAGCGGAAATCCGGCCTCAAGCTCTAGCTCGGTCGGCTCTGTAGCGTCGCTGCGTACGAGGATCGGGGCATTGTGTCCGGCTGATGATACCTCTAGCACGCGCGAGATCGGATCGATCAGCACCAAAGAGCATGTGATGAACTTGGACGCACCCGTGTTCCGAAAAATGAGACGATTCCATTTGCTCAGCAACGCGCCGGGGTCGGTGGCGCCCTCGATGCTCATGTGAACCGCCGCCTGCAGATTGGCCATGAGCAAGGCAGCCGCGATGCCTTCGCCTGTGACGTCGGCGATCAGAACCCAGCATCGCCCGTCGGCCGCCTCGAAGACATCGTAGTAGTCCCCGCTGACGCGGTTGCCGGGTTCGTTGGTCGCGGCGACCTTGAGGTTGGCGCGATTGGGGAGCCGCACGGGAAACAGGCCCGTTTGAATGTTTCGGGCCAGTTCGATTTCGTGGCGAAGCTGAACCATCGCCTTCTGCTCCTCGACAAGGCGGCAGTTGATCAGCCCGATGCTGACCTGTTTGGCAATGCCGGCGAAGAAGTCGATGTCCTCTTCGGTGTAGCGCGTCGAGGTGCTGGTCCGGTCGCCGTAGACGACGCCGAGGATTTCGTCGTTGTGGGTCAGTGGCACGCACATGGCCGAACGGATGCCCTGTTGAACCATGCTGACGGTCGGGTCCGCGGCGCCGGCGTCGTCTTCCGTGAAGATGGCGCGTTCGCCGTGCTCAAGGGCGCGGTTCAGCAAGGTCCGGCTGATGCGCAGCTCGCCTCCTTCCCCGCGGAGGTTTTGGATCGTCGGCCAGTCGAGGCCCTTGCCCTTGTCCGGGCGGACGCCAATGGCGCCGCGTTCAAAATGGAGCATGTCAAAACAAATTTTCAGCGCGCCCTGCAGGAGTTCGTCTCGATCTTGAAGGGTCGTCAGCTTCTGTGAAAGATCGTAGATCATCTGAAGCCGCCGCTGGGGAAGGAGCAGCTCGCGATTTTTGCTGACGTATCGCGTGGCGTGGCTGGTGGGTTCGTCTTCGTCGGCAATCACAACTTCGCTGCGGGCCTGTTGCTCGTGATCGTGGGAGGCGATCAACGTGGAGCCGACGGGGGCGCGGTGCGCATGGGGTTTTCGGGCGCGGAGGCGCGGCGTCTTGTTGCACTCCCACGCCGTTATCGCCGACCGCAAGCAACGCGTAATCGCCCGGTGTCACCGGGGGATGGAACTC
>CAZYXP010000113.1:0-12005 GCA_964651325.1 uncultured Phycisphaeraceae bacterium | reverse complement strand
CGACCGGCTCGTCCAACCCGCTCCGCACCCCGTTTCTCACGCCTAACGCGGCCTGGCGACGAAAGACGGTCGCTTTCCCATATTTCCGCGATCTGGGCTCTGAAGTCCGGTGACCGCCTGCTATACTCAGCCACCGCCGCTGTCGGACGACTGGCAAGCCTGTCTTTTTGAGGATTGCCGCGCCGCCAAACGGGCCTGGAGGAAAGAGTTGCACCCATCGAGCAAAGTTGCGTTGGAGTCCGTGAGTCGATCCGATCTTAGACCGCCAACGCCCTCGTTTTCCGGTAAACGAGTCTTGGTGGTCGGTCTCGGGCATTTTGGCGGCGGGGTTGGGGTAACGCGATGGCTGGCCGACCGCGGCGCGATCGTTACGGTAACGGATACGGCTGCGGCCGACGGGCTCCGCGAATCGGTGGACGCGCTCGACGGGCTGGCGATCGATTTCCGCCTTGGAGGCCACGATCGGGTCGATTTAGACTCAATCGACGTGGCCGTAGTCAACCCTGCCATCCCAAAACGATCGAACCCGCTTTTCGCCGAAATCACACGTCGGTCGATACCGTGGACCACGGAAATCAACCTGTTCTGTGAGCGATGCCCGGCCCGCGTGGTTGCCTTCACGGGCAGCTTTGGAAAAAGCACGACCTGCGCCATGCAATCGGCCATATTGGAGCACGCCGCATCGGGCCGGGTCTTCCTCGGTGGCAATATCGGTAGATCCCTACTTCCGGAACTGGCCGCCATCCGCGAACAGGACTGGGTCGTCCTGGAGATGTCGGACGCTCAGCTCGAGGATGCTCCGCGTATCTCATGGACGCCCGACCTCGCGGTCATCACGAATCTACATCCTCATCATCTCGATCGCTACGCGTCATTCGAGGATTACGTCGAAGCGAAACTCAATATCCTGGGGAACGCAGGGGTGCCGAGGTATATCGTGGCCGGTGAGATGGCCCCGGCCGCGGCGGCCATGCTACGCGACCGGGTCATCCGCCGCGGATTGAAACTGCTTCCCGTTTGCCCACCCGCATTTCCGATTGAGCTAGCCGTGCCCGGCGAGCACAACCAGCGCAACGCGCGATGCGCCTTGACGGTCGCTGGGGTCATGGGGATCGCCGATCAGGACGCGCGGGACGCGTTGAGGCGATTCCGCGGCCTGCCTCACCGCCTGGAGGTGGTGCGGGAGCTCGGAGGCGTGCAATTTATCAACGATTCCAAAGCCACCGCCCCGAGCGCGACCGTGGCGGCCGTCACCTCGTTTGAGTGTCCTGTCGTCGTGCTGGTGGGCGGCCAACGCGTTGTGGACGCGGAATTCGGCGATTTTGCCCGTACCGTCGCGACGCGATGCAGCCTGGTCGTGGGCATGGGAGAATCCGGCGAAGCGATGATCGGGGCCATTGCCGAGGCGTTGCCCGTGGCACGTCACGTCGAATTGTGCGTGCGGGAGTCTCTGGAAGAAGCATGCTCACTGGCTCTGGCAAGAGCGAATGCCGGCGACGTCGTGCTTTTCTCGCCCGGCGCACCGAGCTTCGACGCGTACGCCAACTATCGCCGCCGCGGCGAGCACTTTGCAGCAGTGGTCCGCGGCTTGCATGATCCAACCCTGTGAAATCCGGCGACTGTTGCCTGTTGGGAAGGCCGGAATTGCGCGTTGCCGGCCGCCGAGTATCGCCTTCCCGCTCAAGGGCCATTCACGGAATCTGCACGTAAGCTCTTTCATTTCAACATATTAGCGACACACCCCCACTCGGTCCGATCCATCATGCACCTCCCCGGAATTGCTGTGGCACGCCAACTGCCTTGGCAATGCGATGAACGCCCGCGCAGAGTTCGGGTGTCCATAACGGAGCAAGCAATGCCCTATTGTGAAATGCAACCAGAAGCCGCTCGCGAACGTAGCCCGGAAAACACCTGGGAAGCACTGGGGCGTATGGTCAAGTCCATGGCACTCGATGCAGTGGCGTTGCAATTCTCTCAGATGGATCAGACTGGCTCCCAAATGAATCAAACTGGGGCCACGCGCCCCTTGGACCATGACCCTAGCCGCGGCCTCGGTGGAAACCCAGAGGTGATTCGATGACTGGATACGGATTGTGGCTGTCCGCGGCCGGCATGCAGATCAACGATCATCGCCAGTCGCTGATTGCCAACAACATGGCCAACGCCGAGACCGTCGGCTTCAAGCACGATCTGGCCGTCGTACGTCAACGCCAGGTGGAGAGTCGTGAAAACGCCGGCGGCGCCCGGCTTTCCCATCCCGTGCTGGACGGCCTGCCGGGCGGCGTCAACGTCATGCCGGTTTTCCATGCGTTCGATCAGGGACCGCTGCAGACCACCGGACGCCCGCTGGATATTGCGATTGAAGGCGACGGCTTTTTCCCGGTCAGCGATGGCAACGAAACGCGTTACACACGCGACGGCCGGTTTGCGCTGACCGATGGCGGCGATCTTGTACTGGTCGCCGGCAACGGACGATGGCGCGTGCTCGACGACGGCGGCGCGGTGATCAACATCGATCCGGCCGCGGGCGCCGCAGAATTGGCCGACGACGGAACGGTGCGGCAAGGCAAGGCCGTCATTGCCCGATTGGGGCTCTACAGTAACGAAAACAAGCAATCGCTGCGCAAGATTGGCCAGAACACGTTTAGAGCGACGGCCGATATGACGCCGGTTGCGGGGCGATTCAAGAGCGGCACCGTGGAAGGATCGTCCTTCGACGTGATGCAAGGCTTGGCATCGATGATCGTCACGCAGCGTGCCTTCCAGCTTAACGCCACGATGATTCAGATGCAGGATGAACTGACCGGTCGAGCGATCAACACGGTCGGTCGTGTTGCCTAAGGAGCGCTAGCCCATGGCCATTATGGCACTACATGCCGCCGCATCGGGAATGCGGGCGTTGGACGAGAAGCTCAACGTCGTGGCCAACAATCTGGCCAACATCAACACCGTGGGGTTCAAGCGGCAACGTGTCAACTTCGAGGATTTGCTCTATCAAGCCAAGCGCGAGCCCGGCGTGCCCAATGCGGACGACGAACCGATTCCTCATGGCATCATGGTCGGAACCGGCGTGGCCGTTTCAGGAACGCAGACCAATTACGGGCAAGGCGCTGTGGATCCGACAGGCAAGCCGCTGGATCTTCGCATCGAGGGCAACGGGTTCTTCCAGGTGACCACGATTCAGGACGGAACCGAGCAAGTCGCCTACACGCGGGCAGGCAACTTCGTGCGTAACGCGCAGGGAAACATTGTCTTGGGCAACAGCGGCGGCGAAGTGCTTGAACCGCCCATCACGATTCCCGATTCGGACAGCGTGCTCATCGCTCGAAACGGCGATGTTCAGATTCGCCAGCAGGGATCCAACGCGCTAACGACCGTAGGGCAGATTCAATTGGCCCGGTTCGTCAACGAAGAAGGACTCAAGCAGATCGGCCGGAATCTCTATCTAGAGACGGATGCCTCGGGCGTGCCACTGACCGGCCCCCCGCAAACCGACGGCATGGGCGCGATCAAGAATGGGGAGCTTGAGCAAAGCAACGTCGATCCGGTTCGCGAGCTGATCGATCTGATCACCACGCAACGCGCGTTTGAGCTCAACAGTCAATCGATCCAGAGCGCCGATGAGACGCTCCAAATTGTTTCGAACTTAAGAAGATTCTAATCCATCGCAGGTAGTGACGTCGACTAAACGGGACTAGCCAACGGCCTCAGATTGGATCGGGGCGCATGACAAGGCAGGATGCAGGCATGATTCGCAAGGACTGCGACAGTTTGGAGAAACGGTGTGCCAGGGAGGGCACGCGCTGCCTGTGGAGTGCGCGGACGCGGTTGATCATGGTCGTATGTGTCGCGGTGCCATCGATCGGGCAGGCCGCGTTGGGGTCCACCATTCGCGTTTGGCCAAGTGCGACCGTCACAGGATCGACCATTCGGATCGACGATGTTTGCGACCTGAGCGGCTACCGCGACGACCACAACAGCCCTGTAGGACAGCAGATCATCGCCGAATCCCCCACCGTGGGCGGATCTCGAATCATCCACATCGATCTCATCCGCAGCACGCTTGCCGCGGCCGGAACCAACCTGGCCACCGTCCGCCTGTTCGGCGCCACCCATTGCGAGGTGGCGCGACCCGCGGTTGCGGCGAGCTCGAAAGCGCCACGGTATCCCAGCGCATCGCCAACACAGCGCCGCAGCGGCCGCACCGTGGCGGGGCATCCGGGCCGATCGGCTGTGGCATCCACAGGGTCGCTCGCAGATGGCCCACGATCGTTGCGGCAGACGGTGATCGACTATTTTGCCCAGGAATTGGCCCGGTACGGCGGTCGTGTGGAACTGACCTTTGACGACACGTCAGCGGAAGTCTTGGCGCTTGCAGGCCCGAGCTTCTCATTTTCGGTGCACCGCGCCAAGGGCAAACCGATCGGGCTAACGTCGGTCGAGGTAGAAATCCGCACCGACGACCAACGTGTGCAGTTTGTCCCGCTGGTTGTTCGCGTTCGTTTCTTCAAAGACGCCGTGGTGGCACGAAGATCAATCAATCTCGGTGCGACCATTGGGCCGGCCGATCTGCGCCGCGTCGAGACGTCTTTCTCGCGATTGGATCAGTTGGGCCTGGAAAGCGAAGTGTTGGCCGTGGGGCAACGTGCCAAGCGGTTCATACCCGCGGGAACGCTGCTGGCCTCGGCGATGATCGAATCGGTGCCGCTGGTGGTGCGGGGGCAACTGGTCAACCTGGTCTCGGTAGCGGGCGGCGTGCGCATCGTGACATCGGCCAAGGCAGCGGCCGACGGCCTGCTCGGCGCGGTGATTCGCGTTCGATCCACCGACAATCGAAAAGACTTGTTCGACGGCGTGGTGACCGGGCCGGGCGAAGTGCGTATCGGCACGGTCGTGCCGCGGGTTCTGGCATCGGCAGCCCCATCGGAGTTTGGTAAGCCATGAAATCGATTTCGTTAGGATTTGCGTCTCTGGTGGTTCTTGCGTCGGTGATTCCGGCCGTGGGGCAGGTGTCATCCATCGGCGCGCGGAAGCGTGCGGATCTCGAGGCCCATCCCCCCGAGGCAAAGCCCCGTGAGGCGATTCGTTCCCGACGAAACGCCGTCTACGACAAATACTCATGGACGGCGATTCCAGGCACCAGCCCCAAAGCGTTCCGCGTGCATGATCTCATCACGATCATCGTGCGCCAACGCAGCAAGTACGAGGCCGACGCCCAATTGTCTCAGGAAAAGAAATGGAATCTCAAGAGCGAACTCGAGGCGTTCATCAAGCTGACGCAGGGGGGGATCGGGGCGTCGCCGTTTCGCCGAGGCAAGCCGACGATTGACTACAAGTACCTGAACAAGCTCGAGGGGGACGGGGAGTTGGATCGAGAGGACAAGCTGACCACGCGCCTCACGGTGGAAATCATCGACATCAAACCCAACGGCAACCTTGTGATCCAAGGGCGAAGCCGCCTGCGCTGGGATGACGAGGTCAGCAACATCACGCTGACCGGCACCTGCCGGAAAGAGGATGTGACCACCGACAACACGGTATTGAGCACGCAATTGGCGGACCTGAACATCGACTCAAACAACAACGGCGCGCTGCGCCGGTCGACGACGCGCGGCTGGCTTCCGAGGTTGATCGACTGGTTCAACCCCATTTAGGAATCAACTATGCGGATGCGAACCTTCATTATGGCCTTGCTGATTGCGAATACCGCCGCAGTGGCCCAAGTGCCCACCGCGCGGGTCGGCGATGTGACGCGCTTGCAGGGGCAGGGCACCAACCGCCTCATCGGGCAAGGCCTAGTGGCCGGGCTCGACGGCACGGGCGACGGGTCGAAATACCTGCCCACCATGAAGCAGCTAGCTCAGATGCAAAAACGGTTCGGCGCCGACGTCGAGTCCATCGAGGACGTGGCCGCTTCCAAGAATGTGGCCATCGTCATGCTCGAAGTCACTGTGCCTGAGTACGGGGCGCGTGAGGGAGACCTGCTCGACGTGCGTGTTACGTCTTTGGCCTCTGCCAAAACGCTCGAAGGAGGTCGGCTCTTGTCGACGCCGATGATGTACCACGACCCCACGGTCACGGGTTTATTCGGGTTTGCGGCCGGCCCCATCGTGCTCGATGGGCTGACCGGCACCACCGGCGTAATCCACGGCGGTGCACGGATGGAGCGGGATGTCTTTCAAAACGTCATCGCCACAGGGGGTGAAATATCATCGGCGGGGATCACCCATCCCTGGATTCGCGCCGATCAGACGTACGTCACGCTGGTGCTTGACGACGCCCACGCGGGCTGGTCGATGGCGGCGGCGATTGCTCAGGCGGTTGACAAAGAGTTGAGCCTGTCGGCCAACACCGAACGAGTGGCACTCGCGGTAGACAGCAAGAGCGTCGTGGTGCTGCTGCCCGAGCATCAGCGCGGGGACGCGGCGAGTTGGATTCGCGACATCGAGCGAACCCCGATCCTGATGGAATCCAACGAAGCCCGGGTCATGATCAATCGGGCCAAGGGAACGATCGTCGTTACGGGTGACACTCGGTTGTCTGCCGTGGTGATTTCGCAAAAAGGGCTCACGGTAACGGTGGCGAATCCGCTGCCGGACGGAACCGAGTTGCCCAAGCCCGCCTTTGAGCAAAACGATTTCGTGCCGCTGGATCGCAAACGCGATCGCCCCTCCAACGTGAAAGATCTGCTTGAGGCGCTCAATCGCTTGAAGGTGGATTTTGCGGATCGGGTGTCGATTCTCGAACAGGTGCATCGAGCCGGCAAGCTTCACGCGAGGCTCATTTACGAGGGTTCATGATGCAAGTAAGCCAGATAGAGCCGCCGACGGCGGCCCCGAAACAAAACGAAGAACTCGCCAGGCTCAAGGAAGTAACCGGTCGCGTCGTCGGGTCTGTCTTCTACGGTGAGATGCTCCGCGCCATGCGCGAAAGCAAACTCAAGGGTAGCTTTGGACATGGAGGACGCGGGGAAGAAGTCTTTTCGGCTCAGTTGCATGACATGCTGGCCGAGCGCATGGGCCAAAGCCGCGGTAACGGGCTCTCTAAACTGCTTTACGACCGCTTCAGCCATCAGCAATCCCTGGTCAACGGCGCATCCAGCGTGCAAGGAGAACAGAGTTGAGTCATTCAGAAACGTTGCCCCCGCAGGTACGTGATCTCTGCCGGCTGCTCTACCAAGCCGCCGGTAGCTACAACGAGCTGTCCATCCTGGTCGAGCGCAAAGTCGAGGCCATGCGTCGGGCGGACATGGCAGCCCTGCAAGAAGCCAAAGAACACGAGATGGCGTTGGTCAAGGCGATTTCGGAACAGGAGGGCATGCGCCGAGCCCTGATGGACAAGATCGGGTGCATCCTGGGCATGGCGGCCGGCACGGCGCGCATCATGACGGTTTCGCAACTGTGTCAACGGTTGTCCGCGGACGCCTCGGAGCAAGTCGCCCAGGCTGCTGGGGCACTTCGCAAGGCGGTCACCCACAGTGCCCGCGTCAATCGCCTTGCCGGAGTGGTGGCCGGAGAACTGGTCAACCATCTGAGATGGGTATGGCGCGCCGCGAGGCCTGTCGGCGAAAAACGCGTGGGGTACACGCCTGCCGGTGGCCATGAAACAAACGTAAATCCACGGGTCTTCGATACGACGGGATAACCGCCATGGGTTTGATGAATTCCTCACTGCAGGTAGGGCGAACCGCGATTCTGAGCTATCAGAGCGCGCTGCAAACGGTTGGCAACAACATCAGCAGCGCCGCCAGCGAGGACTTCACGCGCCTTTCTCCGCACCTCGATCCACTACAGGGTCCGGTCACCGGCACGCTGCAGCCCGGCGCGGGCGTCGCCCTCACCGGCATCCAGCGAAACATCGACGAAGCCTTGGAATCACGACTGCGTGATTCCATCGCCGCCCGCGAATCGGGGGTCACCCAGCAAGACTCGCTGAGCCAAGTCGAGTCCTTCTTAGACGACCTCAGCGGCGCCGGACTCGACTCGAGGCTGCGAGACTTCTTCTCCAGTTTCGACCAGTTGCAAAACACCCCTGAAGATCGGGCCACGCGCGATTTCACCATAAACGCCGCCACCCAGCTCGCCGAGTCACTTCATTCACTTCGAGCGAGGTTTTCCAATCTCGGTTCCGACTTGGACGGTCAAATTGGTTCGCTCGTGGAAACCGCCGACGCGATCGCACAGAAGATCGGAACACTCAACGCCGAGATCGTCACCGCCGAATCTGGCGGGAACGGGCAAGCAACCGGGCTTCGCGACCAGCGGGACGGCCTGCTTCGCGATTTGTCCGAGATTTTCGATACCACCGTCCGGGAACAGGCAGACGGAGCCATCAACGTATACATCGGAAGCGAGGCGCTTATTCAGGGCGCGTCGGTTCGCGAGCTGGCGGCCGTGGAAGAGCTGGACGGATCCTTCGTGAGGACGTCGGTGCAGTTCGCGGATACCGCCGGTCAGGTCGAAATCCGAGGTGGCCGATTGCAGGGGCTAATCGTCAGCCGAGACCGGTTTGCGTATGGACAAGTGGCCCGGGTGGACCAATTGGCCACCGCGATCATCGATGACATCAACACGATTCACGCCAACGGCCAGGGGCTAATCAGTTTTGACGCCACCACGGCCGGCAACGGTGTGCGCGCGACCGACCTTGCCCTCAACGACCCTGATAACGGTCTGGGCCAAACGCCCACAGACGGCAGCTTCTACATCGTGGTCGCCGACGACGTCACCCAAACGCCAGTGGCCACTCGGATCGATGTGTCCTTCGCCACGCCGGGCCAAGAGACGACGCTGGAATCGCTTGTGGCCGACATCAACGCCCAAGCCGAAGGGGTGACCGCGTCCATCGCCGCGGGCAACCGTTTGAGTATCGTAGCGGACGAGGGATTCACGTTTTCATTCGGCCACGATGGCCAGGTAGCCCGGACGGATACGTCGGGCGTGCTTTCGGCGTTGGGCGTCAATACGCTTTTTGACGGCACCGACGCGCGCGACATCCACGTAAGCCAGGCGCTTATTGAACAGCCCCTGTTCTTGGCAGCCGCGACGACAAACCACGTCGGCGATGGGACCAACGCCGCGTTGATGGCCGCGGCGGAACGGAACGCGAGCGCGGCGTTGGGCGGCGCGTCCATTCGAGAATTCTACGGCTCGTTTGTCAATTCCGTCGCGGTCGCCTCAGCGGCGGCTCGTGATGACATGGAGGCGGCGTCGATCATTCAAGAATCGCTCAGCGCACAGCGCGAAGCGGTCAGCGGCGTCAACTTGGACGAAGAGGCGATCGCGCTGCTCAAGTTCGAGCGGGCGTTCCAGGGTGTGGCCCGCTACATCTCAGTAGTCGATGGGCTCGTGCGCGACTTGGTCGCGCTGATTCGTTAGATCAAGGAATCGAATAGGACCATGGCGATCAATCCGATCAGCATGACAAGGGTCAGTCATAACCTGCAGTCCAATTCCCTGCTCACGTCGCTTAGACAGAACCAGGTGGATCTGTTCGCGACGCAAGCGCGCATTTCGTCCGGGCGCGCATTCGTCTCCCCCAGTGAAGATCCCCTCGCAGCAGCCAGGGCGTTGGATTTAACCCAGGCATTGGGCCGTCAGGAACAGTTCGTCTCCAATCTAACCCACGGCGACAACATCTTGGGCGCCTCGGACGAAGCGATCACCGAAGTGAATTCCCTCCTGATCGAGGTGAACGCGATCGCCAGCCAGAACGTGAGCAACCTCACCAGCGCGGCCGAGCGAGAGTCCGTCGCCGAGGTTATTTCAGGCATCATCGGCCAACTGCTAGTGGTCGGAAACCGCGAGCTCGGCGGCCGCTATATCTTCGCTGGTCGTGACACGACCGACCCGCCGTTCGTGCGGGAGCTGGGCGGAATCGCCTATCGCGGGGATACGGGCAACCTATTCACCCGCGTTTCTGACGATACCTCGGCCATCACGAACATTTCGGGCGATGTGCTGTTCGGCGCGCTCTCCTCGCGCATCGCCGGAACCATTGATCTCTCGCCATCCCTGCAAGGGGCCATGCGCCTAGACGACGTCAACGGCACACGCGGCCAGGCCATTGCCGGCGGCACTTTGGTATTCAACGAGGTCGGCGGCGCCGGAACTTTTCGCGCCGCCCTCAACACGGTCGATACCCTCGGCGACGTCGCCGCCGCCATCAACGCCGCCGCCACACAGGCCGGCGCTTCTCTAACCGCATCCGTTTCCGACACCGGCCTGCAAATCACACCGGGCAATCAGCCGGTAACCATCGGCGATGCAAACGCCGGCGTGATCGCAGCGAATCTGGGCATCACCACCGTCGAGCCGACCACCGCCGTGGTCGATGGACTGCCGCTTACCGCCCGGCTCACGAGGCTGACGCCCGTGGCCGACCTGGCGCGTGGCGCGGGCATCGACCTGACCAGCGGCATGATCGTCACCAACGGGACGGTAACCACAACCATCGATTTCAGCGCGGCCGAGACCGTGCAGGACATGATCAACATCATCAACAACGCCGGCGCGGGGCTCTTCGCCGAGATCAACCCGGAAGCCACCGGCATCGACGTTTTCAACCGAATTTCGGGCACGTCGCTCACCATTGGCGAAAACGGCGGAACCACGGCCTCCGACCTCGGCCTGCGTACGATGAACACGGCCACCCTCCTGCAAGACGTGAACTTCGGACTCGGCGTCGAGACCGTGGCCGGTGAGCCGGACCTGCAAATCCAAACGCAAGACGGGTCCACCGTGGACGTCAATCTCGATCAGGCGACCACCGTGGGCGACGTGATCGACTTGATCAACGCCGCGGCCACGGATGCCAGTGTCTCGGTGACGGCCTCGTTGACCGACGTGGGCAATGGCATTCGCATCACGGATGGCACTTCGGGTTCAGCGTCTCTAGCGGTGGTTGCGTTGGGCAACTCCACGGCCGTGTTCGACCTGAACCTCAACGTGACCGCGGACCCGAGCGTTTCCGAAATCGTCAGCACGGACACGGTGTCGTCACGGCCCGAGGGCATCCTTGGCGCGCTGCTCGATCTGGAGCGGGCGTTACGCCAGGACGACACGAGAGCGATAACGCAGGCTGGAGAGCGAATCGAAACGTTTTCCGCCGAAGTGAACCGCATCCAGGGAATTGTCGGCGCGAGATCGCAGGCGATGCGCGCCAAGCTCACGCAAACACAGGATGCCACGCAAACGACTCAGTTGTTTCTGTCTCAAGTGGAAGACTTGGACTTTGCTGAAGCCGTCACGCGGATGCAGTCTCTATCGACGCAACTTCAGGCCAGCTTCCAGGTGGGTTCGCTTATGAACAACCTATCGTTGCTTAACTTCCTGGGATAGAGCCATGAATCACGGATTTGAGAATCGAGTGCCTTATGAGTATGGAGCCTTGACCCAATGCGAGCGGCTCACCGTCTTCCGGAGGCGGCGTGCCACGCGTAGGCGAGGCCACCGATGGGGATAGATCGGGGCGCGGCCTTTGTTTGAGCCGCGCACGGCGGGCGTGAAGCGTGATGTCGATCCTGGATCGATGACGCCACGAGCCTGCCGGTAGTTTTTCTTAGGATGAGAAAATAGGAGATGCGCGATGATTATTCGCACGTCGCGATTCGGACAGTTGGAAGTCGATGAAGAGCGACTGATCCAATTTGAAGACGGAATCCTCGGATTCCCAGACCAACACCGCTACGCCTTGGTTCAAACCGGGGAAGGAAGCGGGTTCTACTGGCTCCAATCGGTAGAAGCGGAGGATCTGGCCTTTGTGGTCTGCGATCCCCGCCTCTTCGTGGCAGACTACCAGGTGCCCGTTAAGATCGAGGATTTGCGGACAATGGGCTTGGATAGCCCGCAGGGTGCTCAGGTTTTTGTCATAGTCAACAAGGTCAACGAACTCCTGACCGGCAATTTCCAGGGTCCACTGGTGGTCAACGTTGAGAATCGGTGCGCCAAGCAACTGGTCCTCAGCGACAAGCGATACTCGACCCGGCATCCTTTGATGCGCCTCGA
>CAZYXP010000112.1:0-12013 GCA_964651325.1 uncultured Phycisphaeraceae bacterium | reverse complement strand
CAGGCTGAAGGCCTGCTCTAAAGTAGCCGGGGGCAAGCACAGCGCCGCCCCCGGATCACGCCGCCACGCAACCGTCCGACCCTGTAAGGGTCGTCTTTTCCGTGCGGCGTATGCGCGACCCGCGTCATGCGGTACCCTGAGGCGCATGACTCCTGCAGCATTCAGAGAGGTTCGAAAATACGTTCGCGGGGGCGTGGCGCCCGAGCTCGTCGCACAAGCAGCTAGCCAGCTTCGGATGAAGCTCGTTGGGTCAGGCCATGAACTCATTAAGTTCACCGTACCCCTCAACCTATGGAGCTTCGGGGAACGAGTGACAGTCGTATTGGGTTCCGTGGAGGGCTACAGCTTTGTTGACATCACGAGTTCATGTGTTCTGAGGACGCAAATCGCGGACTGGGGGAAGAACGAGCGAAACGTACGAAGATTGTTCGACGAAATCGACAAGATACTCGGTAACGAAAATGATAACGAGCACGCGCGAAGTCTATTGTGCGGAGAATGCGGTTATCTGCTCGTTGGAATTCCTGGTGGCGTTTGCCCTGAATGCGGCCACGAGTACTCGCCGAACGACAGGCCGCGCAAACAGGAAGTGGCGACACTCAAGAACGCGACGGCGTTGGGGCTTGTCACCACTGCCTTCGAACTCGCCCTTAGCGTTCTGCTCGACCAATTGGGCGCGGGTGGATTTCTCCCTTGGATGCTGTACGGGGTACGCGGTGCTGCAGCGCTACTTCTCTTTAATCTCGGGGTTCTGTTCGGACTTGTTGGCTTGCACCGTATTGTGATGCGATATACGCGACGGTGCTAGCCGCTAAGCGGAAGCTTTCGCAACTAGTCGGGCGCTTGCCCTGAATGCGGTCGGTCCGTCCCGCAGTTCAAGGGCGCGACAAGCGCAGACGCGGAGGAGTGACCGAATGTCTTGACCTGGTAGACGCCGGCTCGTGTTGCGCGGCTTCGCCCCCCAATAATCTTCAACCTTAGACCTTCAAATCTTCCACCCGACCCAGTATACTCATCCGCCGTGGATATGGCTGACGACGACGCTTGCTGGAAACCAAAAACATGGGTTCGATTCTTTGTGAACATTGCACGGCCGCGTGTTGTCGCTACGTGGCCATTCCGCTGGACAAACCGGCCTCCCGCCGCGATTACGACGACATCCGCTGGTACATCATGCATGACAAGCTCGCGGTCTTTGTCGAGGACGGCGACTGGTACATCCAGTTTCAAACGGTTTGCAAGAATCTCGGGGCCGACAACCTCTGCACCGTCTACGAAACCCGGCCGGCCATCTGCAGCGAATATGAAGCCCACGACTGTGACTATTCGGAAGGGGGGTACGGCTACGATCAATACTTCACCCACCCGAAACAGATCGAGCAGTATTACACCAAGCGAACGGGAAAACACCTTGGCCAGCCGGATCCCAAGCCGCGAACGCCGCGCAAGCGGATTCCGGTCGCCTGATTATCGGAATCTGGCGGCGGGGGGGCTACGACCGTTCACCCGGTCGATTGCGCTGTGGCTGGCTGCCTTGTGTTTGATGAGCACGTCGGGCTGCGTGGCCGGCTCGCTGGCCTCATCGACCGGACCGCGCCAAGCGGGCGCTCGGTGGTCGGCAGCTCGGCGCCAATACGTCCACGTGGGCGAGCGCGTCGAGTTCGACTTTGTCCTGACCGATGCATTCGGGCGTCGGATCGATCCGCGCGGTCGGGCTGATTATCTCGTTGTGTCCATCGGTACGCACAAGCTCCAGGCCGGCCCCGATCTCAGCGGACATTTCACGTTTTCCCATACCTTTTCTGAAACCAGCCCTGGTGAGCGCGTGGATGTAACCGCCTCGGCCTTTCTGCAAAATGGAGCGCGAGATTACGTGGCCGTCCAAGATCGGTGGGAGCATGTGGACAGCGCCTACGATCAGCCGGATCGACGCGTGGCCGGCGCGGCAATCGCGCTGACGGCCTACGAAGCGTCGATTCTCATGGAGCTCGTACGACCACCGGACGATCTTGACGAGACAACCGGCATCCTGACCATTCGCCGCGCCGACGGCAAGGCGGCTTCGGTGTTTTGCGACAGGCCCAACCGCCCCGGCTTCACCCTTACTGAACCCGGGCCGGCTGGGATGTACAAAATCGGGTATGCCCCACGAGCCAGTCAACTGAATGCAACGGGAACCACGGAGGTCGCATTGACCATTTACGACATCGCCGGACAGACCCACACGGTAACGCAGACGCTAGAAACACCGTAGAATCCTGTCTCGGGCGATACGGTTTTCGCTTCTCGGGATAGCCTGACGGGGACATGAGCCACAGAGGTCGCAGAGAACACAGAGCGTGGAGCAACTCTCAATGTCTGATGAATGGTTGGACACAGAGCGGCATACGGAGCATCTAACCAGGTGGCGTGTCCGAGCCAAACGACCTTCGTGACAGCGATTGCACCAGAGCCGTAACCATGGCACAACTGCACGTTCACTACGAGGCCGCCTTCGAGGACTTCGTCCGCTCGCGAGGTTGGCCGTACGTCCCCGTCAATGAACACCGCAAGGCGATTTTCGGCGGCGGGCGCATCAAGTCGTTCGACTATCTCGTCTACCCGTCCGTAGGCAACGCCTGGCTCGTCGAAATCAAGGGCCGCAAATTTCCCTACGAAATCGGCGGAAGAAAACGCTACTGGGAAAACTGGGTTCCCCAGGAGGATCTCGAAGATTTGGGTCAATGGAAATCCGTCTTCGGGGCGGGTTTTGAGCCGGTGATCGTCTTTGCCTATTGGTTGACCGGATCGGCCGCGCATGATCCGATTCCCGAGGTCCACGGCTTCCGCGATCGCCATTACGCCTTTCTTTGGATCCCCGCAGCCCAGTACGAGCAATGCTGCCGCAGCCGATCCCCGAAGTGGGGAACCGTCTCCTTATCGACCGCCGAATTCCGCCGACTGGCCAAGCCGCTTCCAAGGTCCTAGAATCCAATGAACCCCGACGAGGGCGTGCCGTGGCATTCGATTGGCAAGCGTGGCCCGCTCCGCGCCGAACGAATTGGAAAGGAACCCTATGAAGCAACGATGTTCCCGAGCGCGCTGGCGCGAGCGGATTACCAACTGGAAGTGCTGGCCGGCCCTCGCGGCGTGCACGCTGTTCAGCTCAACCGCGCTGGCCCAGAAGCCCGTACCGATGGACGACGAATCCCGCAGCATGTTGCCCTGGGCGATTGGCCTTGGGATCATCATCCTGGTATGTGGATCGGCATTCCTGAACCCGAAACGCAGCCACCAAGGTTAGCAGGGGCAAAGTAGCAGGGGCAATGCCGGCCCCTCTAGCCAACGAGGGGTGAAATCCCCGGACCGCCAGGCTCTGCCCGAGCATCGGGCAGCGTGCGAACAGGGGCCGGGCGCCTTCCGCTTGCTCCGAAACCACCGAATCCATTTTCCTTGAAAGGAGTGTTCCCGTGTTACGCAAATCGACCCTGATCGTGCTTCTTGCGGGCGCGAACGCGTTTCTTCTGGCGATGTTGATCGCCCTGGCCTATTCGCCGCCCGCGGCGTTTGCGCAGGCCCCCAGCGGCCGCGCCGGTGATTTTAGCTGCGTTTCCGCCAAACCTGCCAACCAATCTGAGGACGTCGTGTACATCCTGGATCGGCCTCAGCACCGGCTGCACACGTACTATACCACCGGCAATGGGCGGAATCTCAAGTACAGTTATGGCGGTTTCCGGGATCTGAGGAAGGATTTCAACATCCAATAGGCAATGCGATAGCACGTTGGATCAGGAGCTATAGATATGAACTCAAAAGACTTTGCCATCGGATTGCTAACGACCACCGCGACGATTCTCTTCGTGGGATTGCTCATCATCGGTTCAAGGTCGCAATCAGCGTTTGCCGGCGGCATGACCGACGACAACGGCCCTTATGTTATCACGGTAAGCACGCTGACCAGCGGCAACGAGGAAGTCGTACTCGTCCTCAACGCACCGGAAGAAAAGCTGATCGCCTACCGTTTCGACGCTGCAAGGCGAGAACTCGCCGTCCTGGACGGCATCGACTTTGCTAAGGCCCGCGCGGGAGCCTCGGCCGCCAAGAAGCCAACGCAAGGCAAGAAACCCAGCCGAGGCCGCTCCAGACGTCGACCGTAGGCAGACGAATCGACACAGACTGGTAAGAAACCCCCGTCCCGCCCCCTGGCAAACACCCAATGCAACGTAACATGTATTATGGGACCAAGCGGGGCGGTCGAATTTTGGGAGCGCATGTGCCGGTTTCCCGCGCTGATCTGCCCGTTTCGCAGACTGCGACATCATCTGCAAGTTAGTCGCTATAAGCACACATTGGCCATGGCCATATCCAAAGCGGTGATCGCGGCCTCGGCGCCGAAGCGATCGTTCAGCGACCGAAGAAGCCGATGGGCATGGTGCTCGGATAACCCATGGCCACTGGTCGCGACGCCCTCGATCCGATCCGCTAAGTCAGCGTCGCGGCGATAAAGGCATTGCTCGTGCAGCTCCTTGGGAATCAGTTCTGGATAGGCAAGTCGATCCGGCAGCAACGGCTGGCAACCGGCCAGCATGGCCTCTACGACGGCGATGCCGAAATTCTCTTGCCGTGCCGTGCTGACCACCACATCGCACGTCGCGACTTGCCGCATGTAGTCCGCGTGATTCTCAATAAAGCCGAAATGCGTTAGCCGCTCGCCGAGCTGGCTTTGCACGTCGCCAAACGCGGCCGGCGCGGTTCGGAACTGCTCACCCGTACAAACGACCTCAAACGCCACGTCCCGCTTTTTCAAGGCAATCATCGCGTCAAAAAAAGCCTCGGGGTTCTTGTCGTATTCCCACCGATGGCACCACAGAATGCGCAGCGGCCGGCCGGCCTGCCGCGTTCTTTCTTGCGCCGGCGGCGCGGCTTGCTCGACCGGCGGATAATAAACCGCCGATTTCTCACGGATCGATTCGGTTAACCCGCCGGGAACAAAATCAGGCATTTTTCTTAGCAGCGCCTCTCCGGCTTCGAGAAAACCCGCGCGGTGAAACTCGGAGTTGAACCACACCTGATCGCTGGCCATGCAGGATGTAATGTTGGTCATGCCGTATTGGTAGTCTCGCCAATCGTTTTTCGCCAGCGGGTACGTGAGTTGGTTCTCATGAAAATAACACACGATCGGTGTGCCACGTAGCGCCGGCGGCATCAGCGCCCGCAGATCACTCACGGCCAGCATATCGTTGCAGAGAATCAGGTCCGGCTTGTCGGCGGCGTCAGCGCACCAGTTCCCCCCGTCCCGCGCGAACCAGATAGCCGCACCGCGCATGCGCCACTTCCATTTCCTGGCCGGTAAGTGAAACACCGCGCATCGATGACGCGACCGCCGCGCAAGCGTATCGACAAAAGAGGCGTGCGAGCCGCCATAATAGGGCTCCAATATCACCACGTTGAGCCGCCCCACCGTCATTTCGCACACGCCTCCTCGCGTGGATTTACTTGACCACCGGTCTTCGCCGGCCATCGCGAACCAGATTCGCCAGTGCCAATGCGCCGACAATCAGATTCCGCCCACCACGTGTGAGTTCGTAGAGGTCACGCTGCTTGGGCAGCATCAACCCGCTCAGCCGCAACTGATTGAGATGATGATACAGCGGCCCCGGTTTGGCCTTGGTGACGCGCAACATCGCACGATAAGTGGCCGGACCTTCGACCAGCTTCGTCAAGATTTTGACCCGCACAGGATGCCCCAACGAGGCAAACGTGTCGGCAATCGTAGCGCAGGCTCGACCCACTGCCGGCACCTTGAGTTGACCGGCCAGTCGTTTCCCGCCCGCCCCACCGGCCGATTCCCAAGCCGCCTCACGCTTGTCAATCACCTTGCCAACGGTCTCGCGGACGACCAGATGGGCAACGATCCCCTCGCGGCGTTTCTTGGTTTTGACTTTGGCTTTCGCCGTCACGGACGGGGCGCGTTTCCGTTTGGTTTTCATTGAATTGTGCGCTTGCCTGGAGTATCGCGGCTTATCTGGAACACTGGAATACTATGATACGCGCATTCCAGTATTCTGTAATAGAATACATCCCTGTCTATCGACCAACGTGCCCCCAAAGCGTGAACGGGCCAGCTAGATGGGTGGGCCGCTTCCTGACGGGCGCGATTCCGATTGATTCGCTCGGGCCAAGCGGTACGCGCCCATGGTCTCGTCCACCAGACGCCTGGTACGGCAGATCACCTGCCACTCCAAGAGCAGCACCGGGAAATGGGCCGTCAAAAAGAGGCACACCAGCAAGAAATGGGGCCAGGTGTAGGCGCCGGATCGCCAGTGAACGGCTCCGGTGGCAACCGCTAACACTAGCAGCAACGCCATGACGGCTAGACACCGACCGGTTCGCCGCTTGAGCTGCCGTATCGTATTGATCGGAGTCGGAGCCAGCGCGCCGAGGTGAACCGCTTGCGAGATGAGCCTGCCGTTGACGGAAAGAAACGTAAAGACGACAACCTGGACGAGACAGGTCAGCATGCAGGTGAGCACCGCCAGGATAACATGGGGCTCCGCGCCGCCGAACCGTTCCGGGAGCAAGCCCAACATCGCGGTTCCCATCAACAAGAGAATGTTGGAGGCACCTAGACCAATAAAGACTTGCCGCATCGCCTAGCCTGTGTTGTCCCCACCTTACCCGAAATCCGACAGTCCATTCCGTGGCAGGACTCCACCGTGCTCACGCTCCGTGTGATGGTCCGCGCCCACCGCCGCCGTTGGACACCGGCCACGGTCGTGTCCGCGACCCTCCCTGGCAAGACGCCTCAGGACGACTGCCGATCGAACCGTGTCATGGCCGATCGGCCGACGCTCGGGCGCTGTTGGGCGCCTCCAGCGTTAGCTCGTAGATGCGCCGCATTGCAAAACGAACATTGCTCTCGACTTTGATTTCTCGATCGACAACCTCTTGATACAGCTCAAGCGCCCGGTCGCGATCATGAAGCCGAAAATCGCATACCACGGCCGCCTGAAACCGCGCCGGATGCGGCGTGGCCGGATTCCAGGTCCAAGCCCGTTCATACCACTTCAAGGCGATCGTTTCCTGGTGGGGCAGATACTCTTTGTGTATCTCGCCAAGAAAGAAAGCCGCGTCGTCGATCTTGTCGCTGCTGGGAAATTGAACGATTAAATCGCGAAAGCGTTCCGAGGCTTCGACCATGACGTCCTCGCGAAACAGCGCGGGAACGCCATGCCCCCCCTTCTTCATCAGGGCCAATGCCTGCTCGTACATGCGGTCTGCCTGAGTAATACTCGTGGTAGGCGCGAGGGATTCTGACGGCACTTCGGCATCCAAGAGATACCGAAACGGCTTGACCCCGGCCACGCCGCGCAGTTCAAACTCGGCCCATGCGAGCTTGGTAGCGTACCCCTTCGACTCATAGAACGCGCGCAGCTGCCGCAACGCATCGTGGTACCGCTGACGATGATCGATCAACACCTCGACGAGATCGACCTCTTCGGGGCTGACCACAGCAAGATCGACCGCTTTGTCGGAATTACCCCGCTTCGCGTTCCGTGGCGTGGTCGGACCGTTCGGTGCCCCGCGCTTGGTCCAAAGTCCGTCGATGTTGCAGCCCGACAAGACGATCGGCGCCAGGGCCAGCAAGAAAACGGGGATCCAATGAAACCGTTTATGCGGAATCGTGATATGCATGGCCTCTCCTTAGGCAAAGGTGGCGAAGGACTCCTATCCATACTGCTGCCGATTAGAACCGGGTCCCCCTATTTTGTCAATGGGAATTGCAGCAAGAAGCAGGCACGCACGCCGGTTGGAGCGGCTCTCGTTTTCCCAAGACGTTTGCGAGACTCGGGAGGCCGCGCGGACTGAGCCCGTGGCTCAGGGCCGCTTCCTGACAGGACCGTTTTGGTCTTTCGGCACGGTCACTGCCTACCACTGCGCTTCTTCGAACGCGCCGAATGATTTGACCGTTTTAATGGGGCGGGATTTCAAAATCGCGGCTGCCAACTTGAGGTCACCTTTGGTTGTGACTTTCAGATTGGTCGCATCACTTAGAACTATGGAAACAGGGTGATTCAGACGCTCAACAAGTTGGCTGTCGTCTGTGATTTCTTCGTCACACCCCTCGATCTTTGCGATCGCCTCAAGGATCAAATCTTTGCGGAAAACCTGAGGCGTTTGAGCCTCGAATAGACCCTCGCGGGAGACGGTCCCCTCGATCACGTGCTGGCTCGAAGCTCTCTTCAGGGTCGCCGCGACAGGCGTGGCGAGAATGGCCGCCCCGGTTTTAACGGCCTCGGCGAAGACCGCGCTGATCCAGTCGTCCGTGACGCAAGGACGAGCTGCGTCGTGAATGGCGATATAGTCCACGTCATCGCCGACTTCCTTCAGAGCCGCCGCTACCGTATCGACGCGTCGCTCGCCGCCTTGGACCAGCTTGACGCCCATGAACGAGACGTTGGGGCCGAACTGGCTCTTGACCGCGTCATAGTCTTCGGGCGCAACCGCTAGAATGGTCTCGGAAAGATCGTCGCGTTTCACGAACCGCTGCAACGTCTGGAGAAACATCGGCCGGCCGTCGATCTTGGCAAACGTTTTCTTCTCCTGACCACCGAAGCGTTCCCCCTTGCCGGCGGCCGCCACAATGACGCAAAATTTGGCCATGACCTATTACTCCTCACAACGGACCACCCCGGTGGTATTGACCGGCCGGGCGTTTGCTCGTGCCTGTGGCCGCGCGGGCTGAAGCCCGGGGCTCGGAATCAGACGCGGACATAAGCCTGCAGTTCTAGATCAATGGGCGGTGGCCAGGTCAACAATGCTCGAAAGACTCCGGGCACGCGATCCTACGGCGTACCCTTTGACGCCGGCCGCGGCTTACGCCGCTCCGAGCCGGGCGCCGCTCCTTCCATCCGGCCGAAAATCATGCGTCCGGCGGAGGTCTGCAAGGCGCTCGTAACCGTTAGATGAACCACTGTTCCAATTCGCTCCCGCGCGCCTTCCACGACAACCATGGTGCCGTCGTCAAGATATCCCACTGCCTGCCCAAACTCTTCACCGGGCTTGATCATCTTGACGGCCAGCCCTTCACCGGGAAGCACAACCGGCTTGAGCGCATTGGCCAGATCATTGATGTTGATGACCGTGACGCCTCGAAGCTGTGCGATTTTGTTCAGATTGTAGTCGTTGGTGACGACGTTGCCGTTTAATTGCAACGCCAGGTCCACCAGCATTTCGTCGACGCCGGCCCCGGCCGCGCTGCGCGCGGGCATCACGTCGAGGATGTTGATATCCATGGCGTCATTGGATTGAAGCTTGTTGAGCATGTCCAGGCCGCGCCGGCCACGGATGCGTTTGAGCTTGTCGGCGCTGTCGGCGATGGTTTGGAGCTCCAACAACACAAACCGCGGCACCACCAGCTCGGATTCGATGATCTTGGTGCTGGCAATATCCGCGATCCGGCCGTCCACGATGACGGAAGTGTCCAACACCAGCGGGCGGGATCCTTTGGACTGTTTCGAGAACTCCACATAGGGGATGACGAATCGAACGTCGTCTTTGGTCTGCAGGATGAAGCTGACCGCGAGGTAGCAGCAAATCACGCCGATGGCCAGCTTGAGCGCGCTGACAAAGGACGCCGCGATCGGACTCTCGCCGAGGTCGCCGCCCGCTCGAAAAGAGAGGTTGACCTGAACGACCTCGATCACAAGATCCGCTATGAGCGACAACCCGTAAGCGACCACCATCCCGACGACCAGCCCGAAGAACAATCCGGAAATCACCGACAGCGACTTGCGCGGTACGAAGATGTCCATCGCGATCACAATGAGCGCCGTGCCGATGAACCCGATGATGATCAAATCGCGATGCTGGGCTTGGTCGTTCGCCAACGACCAGCCGACCGCCGCCAAAGCGAGGACGAACAACACACGCAGCGCGATCATGAAAACCGCACCAGCGCGATCGCCCGTTTCGGGCTGAGGGTAATTTCGTAAGAGGTCCTGACCCATTTGGAGCTTCGACGCCTCGCATGCCCCCGCACGCCGTCAACAGGCAAGCGGTGGTCAAACCGTGTATGATATCCCAGCCCAAGAGGCCAAACGCCCGTCTCAGGCTCGATTTCGTAGCCCTTACGTTTGCAGTGGCACCGCGGCGCTACGCTTTTTGATCATAAGTGGAAACTATGTCTGAATCAATCGAAGCGAGCACGAAACCCTGGAGTGGAATCTGGATTGTACGCTACCGCGGTTCAACGGCCCTCACGGCCGGTGGTTGGCCGGCGAGCCACCGCCCGCGGCTACGTTGTGGCATGCCTATTGCTCCGGAACCGTCACCGGTCCGCCGGAATCTGTGGGGGCGACCGGGGCTTGAGGGCTGCCGGGGGCGGCCGGCACCCTTCTCAGGATTTCCGCGATCGTGTCCCGTAGCTGAATCGTCTGCGCGTCCGCCTCATTCAACTCGAGCACGGACCGAAACATCGCCAGAGCGTTGCCCGGCTCCGCCGTCGCAAAATAGATGTACCCCATGAGGAACATGGATTCGTATTCGTCGGCGTTCTCGCCAACATGTTTGAGCAGCCGGGCGCGGTGTCGCTCGAACGTTTTCGCGTCCGCGTAGATGCTTCGCAGGTCAATCGGTTCAGTGATCAGCGAAGGCTCCATAGCCAAGGCACGCCGGAATGCCACGACGGCCAAGTCGTAATCTCCCATCGCGAACTGACCCAAACCGTAGAACAGGCGAGCGAACCCATCGCTGTCGTCGGCCAGGACGGCGGCCGTGTAGTACCGGATTGCGTCCGAATAGGCTCCGACGTTGAATGCCGCGTTGCCCAGATCGACCAACGTCGCTTCATTGGGGGATCCGCCTTCCGTAGCATGCACCAACGGCCCGGCCCCCGTAACGACCGACGCATCCGCCTGCGGCCCCGGTTTCCCTTCCTGCCCGTACCCGGCCGTAGATTCTTCGTACACGACGCCCTCGGTCGAATACACCTGGTTTTCGGCTGGAAGCGTGGTCTCGACGGTTTCCTCGATGATCACCGTCCCCGAGTCAGGCGCTTCCGGCTGGGGATACGTGTTGTAGATCGTGACATTGTTCGCAACGGCGTAATCATCGTACCCATAAGCGGGATAGAGGGAGACGCCATAGGTTCCGTGGTGATGGTAACCGTAGCCGAACAAAGCGCGGTACGGGACATATCGCGCATAATGGTGGCGGTAGGGCCGGGCGTAACGATGATGCCCATAGGACGGTTGGTAGTAGTCCGCAAACACGTTGAAGCGACGGTCGTGCCGATCAAAATGGCCGCGGTGATGCCGTCCGCCGATGGAGAGCCCGATGGAAAGGCCGCCTCTTCCTGAGCGGCCGCCGAGATGATCGACGCGTCGTCCGCCGTTGAGATGGTCTACATGCCGACCGGAGTTCAGGTGATCTACTAAGTTGCGATCGCCGGGCGTGCCGAAGCGATCCAGCGTGACGAAACCGTCGCCGCGGTGGGTTCGACCCGTTTGGGAGCGGCCCGACCTCGTCCCTATGGGGCCAAGCGATCCGCCAGGCGCTCTCGATCCTCGCTGCATACCGGCCGTGCCGTTGCGCGGGCCAAGCGTCCGGACGCCCCGATTACCGGAATCGTTCCTGGCGCCCCGATTGGTCCTCGACGGGCGAACCGCCGCCGCCCTACCAGGACGTGCTTGCGATGGGCGTGCCTGCGATTGCCCCGGGCGCACATTGCTGTTTCTCGAATCCAATCGTTCCAACGGCGATGTCGCGGCGTTGCTCCGCGGCCGAGACGGGCCGCTGCGCGACGGACCGCGATATGCCTTGCGCCCGCCATTGAATGTGCGTGGACGCGATGGAGCAGCATTGCGCGATCCCCGTTGCGGGCGAGCGGCATTGCGTGAATTCCGCGTAGCCGGGCGACGGCCCGCCGACCGGGTTCCCGTGCCCCGGCGGGCGAACTTGGGAGAACGGGACGCAGACGGACCGCGCGCGGCGCCGCGGGTTCCGCCCCTGCGGGGCGACAGCGCCGCTGGCG
>CAZYXP010000111.1:0-12139 GCA_964651325.1 uncultured Phycisphaeraceae bacterium | reverse complement strand
ATCGGGACCCACTGCGCACAGCCCGAGCGCCATCTGCGGCGCAGGAACCCACACGCCGTGGATGTTCGAGCAGGTTGCCGACCTACCTGCGATAAAGATCGCGTCCATCTACGACGATCGCATTCCCCCAACACCGCCCGTGCCCGGTATCGACGTGCAGTCGCCCACGCAAATCGATCCGGATGCCTGCGCGGCGGTTGTTCTTTCCTCGTGGCATCAGACCGACGCCCTGCGTCAAAGAGCGACCGCACTCTTGGGTGACAAGATTCCGCTGGTAGGTTTCGATAGAGATTAGCAAGCCCCGTACAGGTCGTGCGGGCTTGATTCCCCCGGCCGCGGGCTTGCATCCATAGCCTACCAGCCCAACACACGACCCACGTACGCCACGCTGCCACACGCCGCGATGGCAAGCGTAAGCGGCATGAGGTTGGAAAAAATCGTCCACTTCCAACTGCGCGTCTCTCGATAGATCGTCCACGTGGTCGTAGCACAGGGATAATGGAGCAGGGCAAAAAGCATCATGCAAACGGCCGTCGTAAGCGTCCAGCCATTGTCGTGAAACAGCTTCCCTAGCTGCGTCATGTTTTCCAGCTCGATCATCTTGCTCGATGCCATGTAGCCCATGATGATCGTCGGCACGATGATCTCGTTTGCCGGAATAGCCACGATGTACGCCAGCAGAATCACACCATCGAGCCCAATAAACATGGCGACAGGATTCAGCCACGTCGTAACGTGAGTCATGAGCGAAACGCCGCCGACATCAACGTTTCCCAGGATCCAAATCAGTCCGCCCGCGGGTGCGGCCGTGACGCAAGCCCGCCCCAACACGAGCAGGGTTCTATCGATGATCGAGCGATGAATCACGCGCAGCACGTTCGGGCGGCGATACGGCGGCAGTTCCAGATAGAAGTGGCTCGGCTCGCCTTTGAGGACCGTCTTGGAAAGCACCCTTGAAACCGCAAAAGTAACCACCACGCCGAGCATCGTCACGCCGGCGACCGCCCCCGTGGCCGCAAGCCCCGCCCATACGGGTGGAAACGCCGCTACGAGGAATACCGAGGCGAGCATGATGATCGTGGGCCAGCGTCCGTTGCAGAGCATGAAATTGTTGGTCAGAATCGCAATCAAGCGCTCACGAGGCGAATCAATAATGCGACACGCGACGACCCCGGCCGCGTTGCATCCGAACCCCATCCCCATGGTCAGCGATTGCTTACCATGCGCCCCGCACCAGCGAAACATGCGATCCAAATTGAAGGCGACGCGAGGCAGATACCCCACGTCTTCCAGCAGCGTGAAAATCGGAAAGAAAATCGCCATCGGCGGGAGCATCACCGCCACCACCCAGGCCAATCCGCGGTAGACGCCGCCGATGAGAAATCCTGTCAACCACCACGGCGCGCCGGCCGCGTTCATCCATGATTCCAACAGATCGTGAACCCAAAAAAGAGCGTCAAACAGCATCGCGCTGGGCACGTTGGCGCCGGAGATCGTGAGCCACAAAATCGTGGCGAGCCCCGCAATCATGATGGGAAAACCGGCCACGCGGCTGGTAAGAATGCGATCGGCGAGCATGTCCCAATCGACGTGCCGCTGGCCCGAAATGCGAACGCATCGCTCGGCGATTCTGGCCGCGTGGCCATATTGTGATTGGGTCAAGCGATCGTGCAGATCTGCCCCGAGCCGGCGACGCAGCATTCCAGCGGTCTCCAGAATGTTCTCGGCCGAGGCCTCGGATGACGGTCTCACGCCGCTACCTCGTTCGCCTCGTTCGTCTCGGGCGCCGCGAATAAATCGGCCAATTCACCTCCAAGCAGTGCCTGTTCAATGTGCCGATCACCCTCGAGAAGGCGCAAAGCGATCCAGCGAGGGCACGGTAGATTCGGCAACATCTCCAGCAGCTCCTGCACCAAGGTCGCCAAGGCCTCCTCCATCTGATCATCAAGCTGTACGCGCTGGGGGGCGGTGCTTCGCTGACCCGTCGCGACCTCCGCGATCCTGCGAACCAATAGCTCGAGCCCTTGGCCCTTCCGGGCTACGGTCGGCACGACGGGCACGCCCAATTCCTTTTCGAGCAGCTTGGCCTCAAGGGCTATTTGCTTGCGATCGGCCTCGTCCATCAGGTTGAGGCACAGCACGACACGATCGGTGATCTCCAAGACTTGGAACACGAGCAACAGGTTACGCTCCAAGACCGTCGCGTCGCAAACGATGACCGTGCAATCGGGCTTCCCGAACAAAACAAAGTCGCGAGCGATTTCCTCGTCCGCACTATCCGCCGTAAGGGAGTAGGTCCCAGGCAAGTCAATGAGCGTAAACGAGCGACCGACATGCGTGAACGTGCCTTCGGCTCGCGTGACCGTTTTCCCCGGCCAGTTGCCCGTGTGCTGACGCAATCCGGTGAGATGATTGAATATTGTGCTCTTGCCGGTGTTTGGGTTGCCGGCCAACGCGATGATCGGTGAGCGATCGAGGCCCAACGGGACAAACCCGTCTTGAGCCACCACCGTATCGCACGCCACAGCACACTGTTTGCAACTACCCATCGTTTTACTACAGGTCCACCAGAATACCCATCGCGTCCTGGCTACGTAGCGCAATCATCGCGCCGCGTACCCGATAGCAAGAGGGATCCCCTACCGGACTGTCCATAACCCGTTCAATATCAGTACCGGGAACAAGTCCAAGGTCCATCAACCGCCGCTTCATGCTTCCGCTTGAAGCCAGACTCAAGACCTTGGCCCGCTTACCGAACGGCAATTCGTTCATGGAAATAGTCAATTCGTTACGCTCCTGCGCCGGGCAACCCGGCATGCTTGGCTTCGTCTGTTCAAGTCGTCCTCATCCCGACCGCCAAAAAACGATCTTCCGGCGGCCACGACGACCCTGACGACGTACCAGACGCCTGCGCGACCCCTGCCGAATCAGGCGCCACACGTGTTGAAAAAAAAGGCCCTAACCCTCAGCGCTCGGTGCCGTTTCCGGTTCCGGTTGCCATCGCTCCACGAACACATGACCGGCAAGCTCGCGCCCGACCACACGGTCTTGGGTATCGATACGCAACGTCAACGGCCCGCAAAAAGGCTGCTTTTCGACCACATCGAAGACGGTGCCCACGCGCATCCCCACGCGATCCAAGTATTGCAGCACCTCAGAATCGCGGTCCCGGACCCGCACGACGACGAGCGTCTCATTTGCGCTGGCCTCCGCAAGCGAGGTCCCACGCTGTGGTCCCATCGCACCGCTGCGCTCTGGAATCGGATCGCCATGGGGATCGAAACTCGGATACCCCAGCAGCCGGTCGATCGCCGCCTCAAACTTCTCCGAAATATGATGCTCCAGCCGCTCCGCTTCCTCATCCACCTCGTCCCACGAATAGCCGAGGATTTCATGCAGAAACGTCTCCAAGAGCCGGTGATGACGGATGATCTCCAACGCGACCATTCGCCCCGCCTCCGTCAAGGAAACGCCACGATACGGCTCGTAGACGGCCAGCTCCCTTCGCCCAAGCTGTCGGACGGCCTTGCTCGCCGCGGCCGGTGATACGCCGATCACCTCCGCGATACGATTCGTGGACACGCCCCGTCTAGGCTCATCCACGCCCTGCTCTTCCAACTTGAAGATGGCTTTGATGTAGTCTTCCGTGGCTCGTCCGAGCCTCGGACCGGCTGTGAGTGTCATACCATTAACCTCGGCACATCTAATGTTTAACCTTAGTTAAATATATAGCTCACCAAGGTTGATGTCAAGTGGCGATTGCGAAAATGTCGCGATACGGGGAGAATTCGGTCTCCGGATGGCGACCAGAGTGAACGTAAATACATACCGATAAACATTTTACAACCATGACAAGTTCAAATACCTCTTTCACCTGGAGCGACGCGTGGTTTCGCGTAAAATGGTCCCACGGTCGGGATCGCCCTTGGGGTCTAATGTTTGCGGAGAAGTAGTCTATGGCCGAGAAAACCGGCATCTCGTGGATACCGAAACATCCATCACAGCTTCCGCTGGCGTGGCGTGCGTTGGCAAGCGTTTTTGTGGTGGTCATCGCGCTGGGCTACGTGGCTGCCCTGGTAAACCTCTTCGCGCAAAACGAGCTGGTCGATGGCCAACCCGGCATGTCGGCAAACGATTTGATTCTTAAATACCACGGCGGGTATATCGACGTCGATCCGGACGATCCGCCGCCGCCCCGTATGCTGGAAATGATTGACGGGAAGATGCGCAAGAACTTTGAGACCGAGGCGGACTACCAAATCGTCCGCCAGTGGATTCTCGACGGTGCCGACGAAACGGCCTTTCGAACCGCGCCCGACCTAGCCGAGGAACGCTCTGATCCCGCCGTCGAAAACCCAGCCCCTACCCCGGAAAGCCCAAATCTCACCCCGGAGGACATCGTGATTCGAGATTGTCTCATTTGCCACGCTGCGGACAGCGGCGAGACGATCGCCGAAACCTCTGACTTTGGCCCCAACGACGAAACGGTGGGCTTTGCCCGGCTCGCTCGGTTTGCAAAAGGCCCGGACCCGCAAGCCAAGCGCATTTACCGAGCCCCCAAGAACTGGCGCACCCTGGCCCTCAGCACCCATGCCCACTTGCTGTCTGTGCCGATTTTTGTCGTGATCATCGGGGCACTTTTCCTCTGGACCGGCTGGCCGGGTGGTTCGTCGCAGAGCCGATTCAGGATCGCGCTGGCTTGCGCTCCGCTGACCTTCTTCGCGGCCGACGTGTCATGTTGGTGGCTCGCCAGACTGGAGACCGGCGGCGAGCTGTTTGCCCTTACTATAGGGGCCACGGGAGCCCTTTTTGGGATCACCTACGTCTTGCAGGGCGTGGTCGTCCTCGTTTCGCTCTGGCGCCGCCCGTAAGGCCGCGGAGCCTACACCGCTGTTTGCCCCAGGGCTCTGACCATGAACCCACGAATACCTCGCGTATCCACGAACGTCTTGGGTGGCACACTTGCCCGGTCATGGTATCCTACGGTCGATCCACGGGGCGTGGCGCAGTCCGGTAGCGCACCTGCTTTGGGAGCAGGAAGTCGCAGGTTCAAATCCTGTCGCCCCGATTCCTACTCGTCTGTTTGACTAGCCGCAAAAGGACCATCGCGAGGGGGCACGGGGGCATCCACGAGTCATCGGCCGGCTAAGGACGGCCAGCGAACTTGCCGGTTTCGCTGCCCCTTCAGCCGATTTCAAAAAAAGCCCGAGTGTTGCGGGCGGTTTCCTCGACCAAGCGCTCGTAGGGGACGCCCCTTAAGTCGGCCAGAAACCGAGCGGTGTGCGCGACGTACGACGGCTCACAGGGACGTTTGCCGCGCACGGGCACGGGCGATAGATAGGGCGAATCCGTTTCCAGCATCATTTCTTCCGCCGGATAGGCTTTTGCGATGTGTTGTAGTTCGGTCGAATTCTTGAAGGTCACGATCCCTGTAAACGAAATCCTCCAGCCGTGCTGCGCGATTACCGCCGCCTCTTCCGCGCTGCCCGTGAAACAATGAAACACCACGCGCTGATCGCGGTACCCCTGCTCCACCAAGAGGGACACCGTGTCCTCGAAGGCCTCCCGGGCGTGAATGACGATTGGCTTGCCCTTGGCCTTCGCCAATTCCAGTTGCTTGCGGAACACCGATTGCTGAACTTGCCTTGGGGAGAAATCGTAGTGGTAATCGAGCCCCATTTCGCCGACGGCCACCACGTTGGGATCATCCCAAAGCTCCGCCATGGCTTGCAGATCGTCGTCCGATACCCCTTGGGCCTCGTGCGGATGAAACCCGATCGCCGCAAAGACTTGGTCGAAGTATTGCAGCGTTAATGCCAGCGCCGCGGTCGCATCGGCTAGATCCGTCCCGACGGTAATCACCTGCTCTACCCCGGCCTCATAACACCGCAGGAGTACCTCGTCCACGCAATCACGCAGCTCGGGAAATGTCAGATGGGCGTGCGAGTCGATCAACCCCATGGCAAACTCCGATAGGTGACGAATTCCGAGCTGCAGCTTAACGCCTGCGCGGCGCCGCGTGCTAGTATGTCACACGTTCCCAAAGGCCGAGCGGACTGAAGCCCGCAGCTCAGAACGAAGCTCGCAACCGTTGTGGTTTCAAGCACAACTTGAACTACCCGAGCGGCGCTGAAGGTTGGTAGGCATCTTGAACATGTTCGATCCGGATCGATCGACGACCATGTTGGACGATCGCAACCAGATCGAAGCGATAGGGCCGCTGTTGGGCTTGACCCAGCCGGAGAAAGGTGCCGGCCGCGTTCTCGATCCGGCGCCACTGCTCGGGCCGAACCGCGTCTCTGGGATCGGCCGCTTCGTCGCTGGATCGCGTTTTGACTTCAACGAAGACGAGGAGCTCAGCCTTGGCGCAGATCAGGTCGATCTCGCCCGAAACGCACCGGTAGTTCCGCGCGAGGACGCGGTATCCCTGCCGCTTGAGAAAGCGGGCCGCGCGCCGTTCGCCTCGGACGCCCAGACGAAGGTGCTGACTAGACCGCCGCAGCCATCGAACGCTTCCTTGTAGTCTTTTTCTGAACGCGGAGTTCACGAACCTTGCGGGCCTTACCAACGCGATCACGCAGATAGAACAGCTTAGCGCGGCGAACCTTGCCCCGCCGTTTGACGACGACATCCACTACATTGGGTGAATTAATGAGGAACCGCCGCTCAACGCCTTCATTGTAGACGATCCGCCGAACGGTAAACGACTCGCTTACGCCGCCGCCGCGGCGCGCGATGACCGTGCCGTTGAAGATTTGGATGCGCTGTTTCTCGCCTTCTACGATGCGGCAGCGTACGTCAACCGTGTCGCCGACGTGAAACGTCGGGACGCTTTCCTTGCAGTATTCTTTTTCAACCAGTTCGATCAAAGGATGACGCATAATTTCAACTCCCAACATACGTGCCGATTCGGTCGCGCCGACTGGCCAGCCATGGTCCCGATGGCCCAAACGGCCAGCCTTGGTTTCGATCGGTCCGACAGGGCTCGAACCAACACCGTCCGCCTTCAACGAACTATATCAACGACAAAAACTATCCATCGCCATGGTCCGACCGCCCTTGCAACAAGTCCGGCCGCCTCTGGCGCGTTCGGGCCAAGCGCTGTTCTTCTCGCCAGGCCTTGATCTTTCCGTGGTCCCCGGAGAGCAGAATGTCCGGGACGTCCATCCCCCGAAACGAACGGGGGCGCGTGTACTGTGGGTATTCGAGCAATCCGTCGGAAAACGTATCCGCTTCCGAACTCGTCGCATCGCCTAAAGCGCCCGGAAGCAGCCGGACAATAGCGTCGATCAGCACCAATGCCGCCGTTTCACCGCCGGAAACAACGAAGTCTCCGATCGATATCTCATGGGCAGCGAAACCCTCTCGAATCCGCTCGTCGAAACCCTCGTAGTGACCGCACAGCATGAGCAACCAAGGCTCTTTTGCCAGCTTAGCCACAAGATCCTGCCGCAACGGCTCGCCTTGAGGCGTCAACAGAACCCGATACGGCTGCGTATCGCCCTGATCCCCGCTCATGCGACGCTCTTGAACGCCTTCCCACGCCCTGAAGACCGGGTCGCACATGAGCACCATGCCAGGGCCACCGCCAAACGGGCGATCATCGACGCTGCGATGCTTGTCGGTCGCAAAGCCGCGTATGTCAATGCACTCTGTCGAAACGATACCGGCCTCAACCGCTCGCCCGACGATGCTTGACGAAAGAACCGGCCCGAACACATCCGGAAAAAGCGTGAGCACGTCAATATGCATTTGAGCACCCAACGACACGCTTTCCCGCTCGGTCAGACCTTCTTGCTTGCCGCGATCAGCCCTTCCTTTTGGAGGATTCGCCGCACGGTGTCGCTCGGCTGAGCGCCGACGCCGAGCCAATACTCGATTCGCTCACGACGCAGGACGATCTGTCGATCCTCATGCGCGTTGATTGGATCGTAGCTCCCCAATTCCTCCAAAACTCGGCTGTCTCGCGCACGGCGGACATCCACCGCGGCAAACCGATAGGAGGGGCGATGGCGGCGTCCGATTCGTTTCAGACGGATTCGTACCACAATGGACTCCTGCTCAACATTAGTCGCCGGTGGGAGCTCACCCGCCAGCGGCGTCAGACTACTTTTACCGCAAACCCAGACCATCAACTAGTCCGGAGCCGAGCAAGTATAGCAGCGAACCCCAGCGATACAACCGCGCCGTAAAGTAAACCAATAGTGGAACGTGGGAGGCGATAGCCCCATCGTGCTGGATGCCCCGAGGAGTCTAGGGCATGGTCACGCTTGAATCTGGGGGCGCTTGTTCTTCCCCCGAGCCGCAGGCTTTACCCCGCGCGGCCGTGCGAACCCGCATATTTACGAATGGCGCGATGCTAAGGCCGATAATTCCTTGCGCTGGAACTAGAAAAAAAAGAAAGCACCGCCCGCCGTTAGGCGAAACGGTGCTTTCCGGAGGGGAAAGAAGCCGGTTTTGCAGAATACGACCTTAAAAAGGCCCACCCTCCGGGATGATATCTTAGTTGCCCACTTGCTCCGTCAAACTCGAAAAACGGAACCGACCGAAAACCCTTACCGCTTAGTATCGGCAGGAGTAACGGCAATCTTGCCTTCCGTCAACAGAATCATAGCCCATAATTCAAGAAAATCACGAAAAAAGTGTTTTTTACCGGGCGTTGTTTCGTGGTTTAACATTTTGAGAATCCGCACGAGTCACAAGTCACGCAGCCTTCACTAAACCGCAATTGGTTTTGGCACTCTGGGCAAATCACCTTGTATTGCGTTTGCTGCCATTGCATTCCGAGCGCTTCCAATCGTGGGGCAACACGCTTCGCAGCGACCGCGACGCCCCCATTGGTTGGACCGTGGCCGTTGCCGTTGCCGTTACCACTTCCGTTGCCGTTGCCGCCGTTCTTCTCAGCGGAACCGTTCCCGACGCCGCCGTTTTTCAGGCTCGTACGGCCTTCGCGGGCCTGCCTGGTCCCTGATGATTCGCCAAGCAAAAGCGCTCGCAAACCATGCCGATCCTTGGCCTTGGCGTATTTCTTGAGCGCCTGGGCAAGCCCGTCGCCAAGGCTCATGATCTTGCCTTCCTTGGTATGCACCTGAAGGCTTGAGCCGATCGACGAGAGCTGCCGGATCACCTGGTCGAGGCTACCACCGGCGCGAAGCCAGAGGCTGATCATCCGGCAAATGGCTTCGAGATCGCTATTGGGAAGATCTCCGCCTTTTCCGAGTTGGGCAAAAACTTCTAGCTCGCGCTCGGTCTGGGGGTCCACGGTGATGTTGATGTGCATGTTGCCAAAGGGCGTGAGCTGGCGAATACGAACCCCCGTGCAGACTTCGGGCAACATTCGGGGAATCAGTTCTACGGGTGCTTCCTCTTCGATGTCCGATTCCGGACTGGCCGCATCGCAACGCTTGGAATCCTTGGTTTCCACAGGTTTCAGCGCCATCGGCTGGTGATCGCGACAACCGTTGCGGTAGACCGTCACGCCCTTGCAATCTAGCTCGTAGGCCATCTTGTAGATGTCTTCAACATCGCTGACCGTGGCAGACTCCGGAAAGTTGATCGTCTTGGAAATCGACGAGTCGCAGTGCTGCTGGAAACCCGCCTGCATGCGCATGTGCCAATCCGGCGCAATGTCGTGGGCACAAACGAACACGCGTTTGGCTTCCTCGGGGACGCCGTCAAGATGAGCGAGGGTGCCGTCCGTGGCTAGTTGCTCCATCATTCCCTCGCTAAAGAATCCGCGGTTGCGGGCCTCAGCCTCAAAAATCGAGTTGATCTCGACCATCGGCGATTGCCCCTCAGACTGGCCGCGCAGCACGTTGCGGTAGAACGCCAAGCTGAACAGCGGCTCGATCCCGCCGGAACAACCCGCGATGATGCTGATCGTGCCGGTCGGGGCCACGGTGGTGCAGGTGGCGTTCCGCATCGGCCGATTGAATTTGGTGTCGTAAATGCTCCCCTTCCAGCTCGGGAAGCACCCGCGCTGATGGGCCAAATCCTGACTGCAGTTGTGCGATTCGTCGTCTACGAACTGCATGAAACGCCGGCCCATCTCGATGCCTTCGTCGCTGTTGTAGGCGATCGACAGCTTGTACAGGGCGTCGGCGAACCCCATGATGCCCAACCCGATCTTGCGGTTGGTCTTGCAAATCCGGTCAATCTCGGGCAGGGGGTACTTGTTGGCGTCGATCACATTGTCCAAATACCGCGTAGATTCGTGGATCGCGGTTTTCAGTCCGTCCCAATCGACCCTAGTCTTGGCCACGCCCACATTGCCGCCACCTGCCTCGCAGTCTTCCACTACGAACTCCGCGAGGTTGATGCTGCCCAGATTACAGGCTTCGTAGGGCAACAGCGGCTGCTCACCGCAGGGGTTGGTCGCTTCAATACGGCCCATGTGCGGCGTTGGGTTGTGGTCGTTGACCCGGTCGATAAAGCACACGCCGGGCTCGCCGGTCCGGTGCGCGTTTTCGACGATGTAGCTCCAGACATTCCGGCGCGTGTACCATTCGCCTTCGGGCACCTGCCCATCCTCGTCCAGCCGGGTTAGCGACCTCAGATCGTACTTCCAGATGTCCACATTCTTGGGGATCACAAACAACGCGCCGGTGCGCGGGTTCTTGACCACGTGGGGGCTGTCGCTGTCTTCCAGATAGGCATCCATCCACTCGTCGGTGATCTTCACCGAGATGTTGTAGTTGTTGAACTGGTCCAGATCTTCCTTGGCATGGAGGAATTTCAGGATGTCCGGATGATCGATGTACATCATGCCCATGTTGGCGCCGCGGCGGAACGCCCCCTGCTGGATCGCGTTGGTGGCTTCGCTGAACGCCCGCCAGAACGAGATAGGCCCGCTCGTGGTGCCGCCCGAACTGCTGATGTAGTCGCCCGTGGGGCGCAGCTCGTCGAAGGCGAAGCCGGTGCCGCCGCCGGCCTTTTGAATCAGGGCGGTGTGCTTGATGGAATCGAAAATCTCGTTGATGCTGTCGCGCACCGGAAGCACGAAGCACGCGCTGAGCATGCCCATCTCCCGACCTGCGTTCATGAGCGTCGGGCTGTTGGGCATGAAGCGCCGACTGATCATCAAATCGAAAAACCGCTCTTCCCATTCGGTGCGGTTGGTTTCGTCTGGATTGTAGAGCAACTCGGCGTCGGCAATGGCCTTGGCGACGCGCCGGAACATGGCGTGCGGCGTCTCAATGCACTTGCCCGATTCGTCTTTCTTCAAGTACCGGGCCCGTAGCACCCGCAAGGCGTTTTCCGTCCAGCCACGCTCTGCCAATGCCTCGTTTTCGAGCGCACCGTTTTCGAGCGAGCCACCCGCTACGACCCCATCGGCGAGAACCTCGCCAGCCGAAGCCGCTTTACCGATGGGATCCGCCGACGCGGTGGCGCGGGCGCCCCGTTTCGCCTCATCCACGGCCAGTGTGGGAACCGAAGCATTCGTTTCATCCGTGATTGGAACAACACCTTTCACTAACGACATCCAATGCGCCTCCATCGACCCCCCGCAAGCGGCGTGGCCGGATTGAGTTTTTTAACTGCAAAGTAGCTGACGGCACGATCCCTCGCGCCGGCCCGATAATGCCTCTTTCCGCGTGCCCTAGGCCCGATAGGCGCCCTAACGTCAGCCCACCGCGGCGACTTGCGCCCGCTCCGCCAGGCCCCGTTTTCGGTTCCTGCGGTTCTCAACGGGCAGACTAAACTGTACCCCATATATCGGCTCCCGTCAAGCGACTACACCACTATCTAGTATGCCCGTGTGGATTGTCTCGCCAATGCGCCCAAACACCTATTTTGCTTTAGGTTCCGATAAATCTGACATGTTTTGTCACAGTCTGGCCCCGGTCTAGGCAGACCTCGCCGCGATGATTCTCCGGCACCCCAGATTGAACCATTGGCATTCGATTTGGTTGGATGCGCCGACGATGGGTGCGCCGACTCAGAGCCGCTGGCGCAAGCCTGCGGACACGACGGTGGTGCAGGTCACCGGGCTCGCGCCCGGCGCTCTGAACCGTGCCCCAAGAGAGAGGCCGGGGCCGACACGTATCCACCGATTCCATCTCTCATTTCCTGGTGCCCGGGGCCATGTATCCTAGCGATGGGTCTGAACAGACGCGGCTGAGGAGCACGACGGGTGACC
>CAZYXP010000110.1:2948-12300 GCA_964651325.1 uncultured Phycisphaeraceae bacterium | reverse complement strand
GAGCCGCGGGCGCTAGCCCTCGGACCATCCGCGGCAGCATGCCACCCGGCTGGCGCCGCGGTGCTCTGGAAAATGTCACCGGGCTGGCGCCGCGGTGCTCTGGAAGATGTCACAGGGCTAGCGCCGCGGTGCTTTGAAAGTTCGCGGCCTCGCCCCGATCATTTGCCGATGCAGAAGTCCGCGAAGATTCTGTTTAGCAGGTCTTCCGTCGAGACGTCTCCCGTTATCGTGCCTAGCAGATCGACCGCCTCGCGCACTTCGAATGCCAGAAGATCGGCACTGTCAATCACTTGTTGCGAACCTTCACTGAGGGCGATCGCGCGGCCAATCGCGCTGGCGGTCGCGTGGATCGCTTCGTTTTGCCTCGCGGTGAGCACAACGGCTTCGCCGCGCTCTGTCGTGGGCGAAGCTCCGATCGCGCCCCTTAGCAGTCGATCCAATTCGTCCAGACCGTAACCGTGCATCGCGCTAATGGCGCACGTTGGGCCCAACGCCCGAAGACGAGCCGCTGTCGAGGATGCTATCGCGGAGGAGCCCTCAGCGGGAATCGCCGATCCGAACGAGACATACCGGAGCATCGGGGCCGGATTTTGTGTCGAGACCGAGTCAGACGGCGGGTTTGGCTGCGTCGGTGCAGCGTCGATCTTGTTCAGTGCGACCACAATCCGCGCCGGCGCTGCGGCCTCGACGGCGTACAAAAACGCTTCGGGGACCGGTCGCGTCGCATCGATCACCACGCACACGACGTCTACGGATCGGGCTCGGTCCAGCGCGGCCGCCTGACTTCGCGCATCGAGCCCGCTACGGCCCTCGTCGATGCCGGCGGAATCCAGGAGAATCGCGTCTTGCCCCCCCACTTCGATCGGCGCCGCGAGCAAGTCCCGTGTGGTGCCGGCCACCGCGGCGCAAATGGCCCGGTCGGTCTTGCTCAACCGGTTCATCAGGGTGCTCTTGCCTGCGTTGGGCGGGCCGAGCAACAGCACGTGAGGCAACGTATCCATCTGCTCCAGCGACCGATCCGGCGAAGCTAAATCGTCCAGATCGGCACCGGCCTCGTGCAGTCGATAGCTCAAGTCTTTGGGTGTAATGAATTCGATGGGCTCTTCAGCAAAGTCGATGTCGGCCTCGATCAGGGCCAGCAGCTCGGCCAGCTTGTCGCGAACCGTCGAGATCCGTACTGCCAGATCGCCATCCATCATACGGCGAGCGGCGCGGAGTTGCGTATCGGTCTGGGCGCGGATGACGTGCGCCACCCCTTCGGCCTGAGTCAGGGAGAGTCGGCCGTTTAGAAATGCCCTGGCCGTGAATTCGCCGGGCTGGGCGTGGATCGCGCCAAGACGGATGGCTCGGTCGCGAACGGCATTCAACGCGACGGGCACGCCGGGCAAGTGAATCTCTGCAAGATCTTGGCAGGTGTAGCTGCGAGGCGCTCGAAACACGAGAATCGTGGCCGGCAAGCCGCACCCGCTGTCGTCGAAGTAAACCTCGCCGCCGAGACGGGAAAAACCGCGGCATTCGGAAAGTGGCCGGTCGTTGCTGAGCCGGGACATGCGCTCAAGCAAGGGCATAGTGTCCGGACCGCTCATCCGGACGATGCCGATGGGCCCGTATCCCGGTGCGGAGGAGACTGCCACGATGGTATCGTCAATCCGGTCGAGCATCGCTATGATTCTTCCTAGAGAGTCGATTTCCCTGTGGCATCGATGTTGTATCCTAGCGGCTTCCTGGCAGTGTGCCATCTGAGCTGCGGGAGGTCGCTTGCGCCGATGGCCGCGCGGGCTGAAGCACGCGGCTCGTGGACGAACGCCAAACAGATTATGGACACCAAAGCCATCTTCACGCAGCTAAGCCGAGGAGCCGATCTCTCACGGTCGCAAGCGCGGAGCGTATTTGACGAGATCATATCGGGAAAACTGTCCGCGGCGGCGACCGGCGCGTTGCTTGGCGCGCTGATGGTCAAGGGTGAATGCGTGGATGAGCTGGTCGGCGCGGCCGAGGCCATGCGAGCGAAAATGCTTCCGATTTCCTGCCAGGCCGATTGCATCGACACCTGCGGCACAGGCGGCGACGGCATCAGCACGTTTAACGTCTCGACGACGGCCGGGATCATCGCGGCGGCAGCGGGGGCCACGGTCGCCAAGCACGGCAATCGTTCTACGACGCGTGCCAGCGGGAGTACCGAAGTGTTGGCGTCGCTTGGCATCGACGTCGATGCGAATCCCAAGACCGTGCAGCGATGCCTGCTCGAAGCGGGGATCGGATACCTCAATGCAAGATCGCTTCACCCGGCCATGAAACACGCCGCCCCGGTGCGAGCCGCCCTGCCGGTGCGGACCATTTTCAATCTGCTCGGTCCGCTGACCAATCCGGCCGGGGCCAAGCGACAAGTTGTTGGCGTGCCGCGACCCGATTTGGCGGAGCTTATGGCTCACGCCCTGCTCGAGTTGGGCGCGGTGCATGCGTGGGTGGTTCACGGCGGCGACGGCTTGTGCGACTTGACGATTACCGCTGAAACGTCCGTCGTTGAACTGCGTGACGGGCAATTCCATCGGTTCACGATTCGCCCCGAGGACGTGAATCTCAGCCGAGGCGATCTGGAATCCCTGCTTGTTGATTCGCCCGCAATCAGTGGCGAAGTTGTTCAAGCGATCCTACGCGGGGCGCCCGGTCCGCAACGCGACCATGCCCTGCTCAATGCCGCCGCGGCCATCGTCGTGGCGGGCATCGCTGGCTCGCTGCTAGAAGGCGTGGAGAAAGCTGCGGAGGCAGTGGATTCCGGGGCGGCGCTGGATACGTTTCACCGTTGGCGAGCGGTCGCCAGTAAGAAACCGGCCAAATAGGGCGCAATGTGGCTCAGCGGCCCCCGGCTGAGTGGGTGCCGTAGTTCAGCCGCCCTCGGCTGAGTTGGTGCTGAGTGGAGGCCCTGACACAGCGGAGGGCCGCTGTGCTACATGCGATACCGCATTATATTTACAATAGGCTCAACACTAGCTTTCTTTCGATCGATGTTGGCCGATGAAGACGCCCAGGCCAGCACCTAGCCCCGCGCCCAACGCGCCGTTGATGGGCCATGTCGTGCTTGTCGTTTCGAACCCCAGTATTGCGGCAATCACCATGCCGAGAATCACTCCAAGCCTTCCGCCCATGCCGGCGTCCCCAATCGCCGCAACGTTCGCGTGGGCGTTCACGTCAAGCGATGCCCCGGTCCATCCGCGGAAAACAGGTGCAAGCCTCGAAGATCAATCTCGACATCAACCCGTTCGCCGGGCGTGGGTGCCATGGTCCAATCACACCGACCCGTCAGTAGCTCACCGTTACCATACTGGAAACGCACCTGCGTGCAATCGCCCAGCGATTCAACCGAATGCACTGCCATGGTGCCAAGTTTACGCCATGGCCCGTCCGATTTGAATTCGGCGCAAGCTAGGCGCACATGTTCCGCCCGAAGACCCGCAAGGCATTTCAATGGCCCCGCGTTGCGCGCCACCGCCGCGGCCTCTGTGTCCAGTGCGACGCGCCCGAATGAGCCTCGCAGGTCCGGGTCGCCGTTTTGGCCGCCGAATTCAGCTTCCAGCAGGTTGATCGGCGGGGTACCGATCAGCCGGGCCACGATTCGGTCCGCGGGACGCTGATAAATCTCAAGCGGCGAGCCGGTCTGACGGATCGCGCCCTCGTGCATCACGGCCAGGCGATCCCCCAGCCTCATCGCCTCTTCCTGATCGTGGGTAACGTAAATCATCGTGGCCCCGAGCTTCTTCTGAACCAATCGCAACTCTCGCTGCAATTCGACCCGCAGCGAGGCCTCCAGGCTGGAAAGCGGCTCGTCGAGCAGAAACACCTTTGGGGTTCGGACCATGGCGCGGCCGAGCGCGACGCGCTGCTGCTGCCCGCCGGAAAGCGAGCCCGGTTTCCGTTGCAGTAGGTCTGCAATGCCCAAGGCGTCGGCCACGTCGCACACTCGTTTGAGGCGCTGGGCTTTCGGCGTTTTTCGCATTCTCAGCCCGAATCCAATGTTCTCGTACACCGTCATATGCGGATAGAGCGCGAGATCCTGGAAAACCATGCTCACGTCACGCAGATTAGGTGGAATCTCGTTTACGACGCGCTGCCCTATCGTGATTCTTCCGGCATCGGCCCGCTCCAGCCCCGAAATCACGCGCAGGGTCGTGGATTTTCCGCATCCGGAAGGCCCCACGAGCACCATCAGCGCGCCGTCTGGAATCTCCAGAGACAGGTCGGAAACCGCGACAATCCGACCGCCTTGGTGACCGAAAGACTTGCTAACATGTTCCAAAGATACCGAAGCCAACGCATCGACTCCCAACGTATGATCCCCACCTTGCCAGCCGCGAGCGAGAACGCCCGCTCTATTGACTCGCGGATGGGCGGCCGCAGACCCGATGATGAGGAGCAGGCGCCCGTCGCATGGCGGAAAAACGCGCCTTGCGGTCGCGCGCGGCGTCCGCATACTGTTACGGTCCGTCGATGGGGAGTCAAGGATCGCTGGAATCGCAGCGAAGAAAGGTTTGCTTTTCGCAATGGGTACGGGCGACGAAGTTTTTGACGTTGCGGTATGTGGGGCGGGACCGGCCGGGGCATTCGCGGCCGCCCTTCTGGCCAAAAGCAATCATCGCGTAGCGCTGATCGAGGCCCAGCGTCTGCCTCGAACGGATTCGGCCTGTGTATGGATGGGCGCGCAATTGGCTCCGTTGCTCGAAACGATCGGAGTCAAGATCAAGAAGGCCGGCGGGCGCGCTTTTACCGACGTCATGTTTCACAGCGGCGATTTCACCAAGCAGGCGACCCCCCGTTTCAGCGAGCCGCCCGGCTATATGATCAACGGCGGAGAATTGTACACGGCTCTGGTCAACGCGGCCGTCAAGGCTGGTGCTCAGCTCTTCGAAGGCTCGGCGGTCACGGATGTGCGGCTGAGCGAATCCAGCGTCACGCTCCCGTTGGCCAACGAATCCACGGTCGAAAGTAAGCTATTGCTCCTTGCGTCAGGTCGAGGCACGCCATTGCTTCAGCGATGTGGGTTCCACCGGCCGACGACCGGATCGGTATTGTGGTCGGCGCGAGTAGACGCGGCCGCTGGCGATTCCAAGCTCAAGCCCAAGCTGGGCGTGCATGTTATCCTCGGACTCGATCGGAAAGGGAGCTTCGGGACGATCTGCCGTCTGGTCGAGCGGCTCTCCATTTCGATACATTGGTCCGGCGATCGGGAAGCCGCGACTTCAGCATTCATCGATCTTTGCAAGCTGTCCCTCCAGCGCGGGTTGCTCGATGTTGATCTTACGCGTGCGGCGGCGACGGCACCGTTGGTGGCCAGTCCGGCGGCTGCGGCGCTGGAAATGGACTCGCATGTGGGCAAACACGCCTTGCTGATCGGCGATGCCGGCGGATTCGTGTCGGCAGCGAGCAACGAGGGGATCTATCCGGCCATGTGGTCGGCGAAGATTGCGACCCAAGTAGTTCAAGAGGCACTGGAAAGTACCTACTCCCAAGATGTGCTGATGAGCTACGATTCGAGATGGCGCATCGAACTTGCAGATCACCTGCGCAGCCCGAACACCGATACGCAATTCCTTTTGCCGCTGATTTTCTCCAACCAGGCCATGGCGGACCGAATGGGAACGGCGTTTTTCACCGGTGCGAATATCTAGCGAGGCGGGAATCGCACCCGAGGGAAGGACTCACACCCGAGGGCGGGCGTGCTACAGCCGAGTGTACTAACAATTACAGCGCAAAGTCGTTACAAGCCCGGAGCGCAGGCATCTTGCCTGCATCATCATCGCGGGTCGTGCAGGCTGGAAGCCTGCGCTCCGAATGACCTTGCGCTGTACCGCTAATGCGTAGTGTGTCCCCGAGCCGTGGGCTTCAGCTCGCTCGGCGCCCAGGGCTTGCGAGCGCCTCCGCGCGGGACGGCGCTGCTCCCTAGCCAGCACGGTTCCCTGGCCAGCACGGTTTCGCGACCGTGTTTGCCCGCCTACCCCCTGCCGCGAACTTCGCGGCACGCTTGCTCGCAGAAACGGTCGGTCATCCCGGCGATGTAGTCTCCGACAACGCGCATCGCCCCCTGCTGGGGAATTCTATCCCGAAATCGCTTCGGCATGGCGGAGCCATCTGCAATCAGCCGGCCAAAGAGCCTTTCGACCCTTCGTGCCGCCCATGCATCCGTAGTCTTGATCTCCGGAGCTCCGTAGACCCTCTCGGCCAGAAAATCCTCGACGCCGGCCAACTTGGCGTCCATCGCGGCCGAGAGCATCGTCGCTCCTGACGCTGAATCGCGGTGTTGTATCACGGCATCGGCAACCACGGAATCCACCAGTCCATCGAGCACCTCGCGGCGGATGGTATGAATGCTACCTACTGGTTGATGGCCGGTTCTCGCAAGGGACGCCGCCCAGAGCTCGAGTTGGCTCAGGTCGTCTAGCCCCAACAATCCGGCTCCGATCGCATCCTCGAGATCATGGGCGTTGAAGGCGATTCGGTCGGCGAGGGAAACCAGGCGTGCTTCCAACGAGGGCAAGACCCCCGGCCCCTCGGCCACGGAACCTCCATGGCCAGGTTGCTCGGCCGGTCGGTCGTACCGCGTGGCATGAGCGGCTAGTCCCGCCCGAGTTGCCGAGGTCAGGTTTAGCCCGCGAAACGCGGGGAAGGGATGCTCCAGGTATTCGACCACCCGGAGCGCGTGCGTGTTGTGATTGAATCCGCCGACATCGCTCATGACGTGATCCAACGCGGATTCTCCGGCATGGCCGAACGGCGGATGGCCCAGATCGTGGGCGAGTGCGATGGCCTCGGCCAGTTCCTCGTTCGCGCCCAACTGAACGGCCAGTAACCTGGCCAACTGGCTTACCTCGATCGTGTGGGTCAGACGGGTACGAAAATGATCGCCATATGAGGCCGCGAATGCCTGGGTTTTTCCCTCGAGGCGCCGGAAGGCGGTTGATTGGATGATGCGATGGCGATCCAACGCAAACGGCGACCTCAGCGGTTCGGTGGGCTCGAGAAATGCTCGATCGGACGAAGGCGCCGCCGTGCCTTGTTCGGCCGTGTGATGCTTGGGGGAAGTTCTATTCATAGTGGTCCGACGGCCATACGAGGGCCGAGCGGGCGTCAAGCCTTCCGCTGGGTGAGCTAGCTGTTTTCAGCGAAATCCTTAGTTTCCCGCCGCAACGATCAACTCTTTGTAGAGGGCGTCCAGGGAATCGGGCACGACACGTACATCCCCGAGCACGGCCATGTAGTTCGTATCTCCGGACCAGCGGGGCACAATATGGGCGTGCAAATGATCCGGTAGACCCGCCCCCGCACATGCGCCGACGTTGAATCCGACGTTGAAGCCCTGGGCTTTGACCACCCGTTCCAACATCGCTACGGCGTCGCGAATCATTCCCGTCATCTCTGCAAACGCCTCCGCGGGGAGGCTGGCCAAACCGCCTTCATGGCGGGCCGTCGCGACCATCAGATGCCCGTTGGTGTAGGGGAATCGGTTCATGACGACGAAGGATTCGCGCCCTCGCGAGATGACGTGATTATCTGCGTCGGCTTCGGGTTGCTCCCAATAGCGGCACAAAAAGCACCCCTCCGCCTCCAACTCGTCGGAAAGCGATCGGATGTATTCCATGCGCCAAGGCGCCCAGAGATTACGGTTCGATTCAGCCATGAGATTCGCCGTTGGGTCGTTCGATCCTTGGACAAGTGTATCCGGCCGGTACGGTTGAGACAACAAATCGGAGGTGTTGGCAGTGCGTGGCGAACCGGTTAGACTCCGCCACCCATGAAACAAGCTCATACATTGATGATGGTCGGTTGGGTTGCGGTTCTCTTGCTGCTGTGCGGCGGTTGCAGCCGCGACACGCGCGTAGGCGATCGCAAGGTCCGCTCGCCGAAAGTTCGTACTGTGTCGCACTACGGGGTGACGCTTGATCAGGATGCCTCGCCGAAGCAGGTTGCGTATGTGCTGTTGCGGTCGCTGCGCGAGGATTACCTAGCCGCCGACGACGATGCACGTGAGAAAGCTTTGGACGTGACCTTCGACGTCTGCGCCGCAAGCATTCTGGCAGAAAGCAACCCGACGAGCTTCTCCGACGACGAGTTTACCCATCAGCTCGTTTATCGCTGGGCACCGATCGTCGGATATTACGTGGGCGCCCTCGATTTTGAGTGGGACAAGGCGGAAAAGCGTCTCGTGTCCGCCATCGCGAAACCGCTCAAGCTTCGCAAGAAAGAGTACGAGACCGCCAACATACTCATCGAACTGGCCGACCCGAGCGGCGATTCGAGGAAGCAGGTGGTGTTGGTCGTCAAGCTCGCGCGAGATCAGGGTTATTGGCGTGTGTTCCAGCTTACGTTTGAGCAGACCCGGCGCCACATCGCCCGCGGTTCCTGACGCCTTTTCAGAAAGTATTTCAGAGCACCGTGGCGCAAGCCCGGTGACCTTCCCTCGCGAATGGTTCGCAGACGGCCCCTCGCGAACGGTCCGCAGGCTGGCGCCCACGGCTCTGACCGCCTTCGCTGGTCGCCTCTGACGCCGCGCCCTATACTACCCGCATTAGAATCTCATTTTTCCCTACGGCGAATCAAGATGGAGCCACGAACGATCACGGTCACCGGTGCCCGTGAGCACAACTTGCAGGATGTGACGCTGACGCTGCCGCGCAACAAGCTCGTCTGCCTGACCGGCGTATCGGGCAGCGGAAAGAGCAGCTTTGCCTTCGATACACTCTTTGCCGAGGGTCAGCGCCGATACCTCGAATCGCTCAGCTCCTACGCACGGCAGTTTCTCGGTCAACTCGCCAAGCCCGACGTCGATAAAATCACGGGGCTAAGCCCGGCCATCTCGATTCAGCAGAAAACAGGCGGCTGGAACCCGCGGAGCACGGTCGGCACGATCACCCAGATTCACGACTATTTTCGCGTCGTGTTTGCCCGCATCGGTTGTCAGCATTGCACGAAATGCGGCACGCCCATCAGCGCGCAAACCCGCGATCAACTGGTCGCGCGGATTCTCGGCCTACCGCCGGCGACCAAGGCGATGATCCTGGCACCCGTGGTGCGCGGGCAGAAGGGCGAATACCGCGAGCTGTTTGAAGACATGCTCCGACGGGGGTACGCCCGCGCCCGCGTCGATGGTGCGATGGTGACGCTCGCCTCGGCCCCCGCCTTATCGAGATACAAAGCCCACGACATCGAAATCGTCGTCGATCGGATAACGATCAGCCCTTCGGCCCGCTCGCGTATCGCGGAGGCTGTCGAAGACGCTTTGCGGCTTGGCGAAGAGACCATCATCGTCCAGACGAGCCACGACCCGGCGCCTCCGAAGTCGACCAACCGACGTCGCGGCGCT
>CAZYXP010000110.1:0-2848 GCA_964651325.1 uncultured Phycisphaeraceae bacterium | reverse complement strand
CGGGTTGCGACGGAGATTTGCTGCTTTCAAGCCGGTACGCCTGCGGGCCGTGCGGGCTTAGTTTTGAGCCGCCCTCGCCGCAAATGCTCAGTTTCAACGCGCCGGCCGGCATGTGTTTGCAATGCCATGGGCTTGGAACCACGTATGACTTCGACGCGGAGTTGCTCGTGCCGGATCGGCGAAAATCGTTCTTGAATCTGGCCGTCCAGCCGATGCGCACGCGGATCGGCCGCTGGCGCCGGCATATCTTCCGAGCGGTGGCCGAGCACGTCGGTTTCGATCTCAAAACACCTTGGGGCAAGCTCCCCAAGAAAGCCACGAACGCCTTGCTGTACGGGCTCGGGTCTGTGCATCTGACCTACGAATGGCGTACGCGCGGCGGCGTGTTCCGGCATGGCGGAACGTTCGACGGCGTCATCGCCGATCTGCGCGAGAAGCACCGCAAGGCCCGATCGCCGATGGTTCGCGCCTATTACGAGAAGTACATGCGCAAGGCGTTGTGCAGCGTCTGCGACGGCGCTCGGGTCAATGAGCAGGCGCTGGCGATTCGTCTGGGCGGGTTGAACATTCAGGCGGTTTCCGCCATGGCGATCGGCGAGGCGGCCGCGTTTTTTGAGACGCTCGAGCTGACGCCGATTCAGCAAACGATCGCCGGCGAAGCGTTGAAGGAGATCCAAGGGCGGCTCAAGTTCCTCAGCGACGTCGGGTTGAATTACCTGACATTGAATCGATCGGCCCCGACGCTATCGGGCGGAGAGTCGCAGCGGATTCGTCTGGCGAGCCAGATCGGCGCTGGGTTGGTTGGTGTGCTCTATATTCTCGACGAGCCGAGCATCGGACTGCATCCGCGGGACAATCAGCGATTACTCGATTCGCTGTGTCGCTTGCGTGACATGGGCAACACGGTGATCGTCGTTGAACACGACGAACAAACCATGCGCACGGCCGACCACATCGTCGATTTCGGCCCCGGGCCGGGCGTGCGCGGCGGGCATGTCGTCGCGGCCGGGTCGATGGAGAAAATCCAAAAGTCGCGTAAGAGCCTTACGGGCAAGTATCTCCGCGGCGCTGAGGCGATTGAGATTCCCCAGAACCGAAGACCGGTGGGCAAAGCGCCATCTAGTTCGATGGGCAAGCTGAAGAAGAAGAAAGTCGATGAGGGAACGCCAATCCGAACCACGCCCGCAAGAAAGCGGGCCGGGCGGCGTCATGTGTAGCAGCGCAAGGCACACTTGAGAAGCAGAGGAATCGAAGCAGAATCGATGGGGAAGAAGAAAGCCAAATCAGCTACCACCAAACGCCGCGCGCGAACCGGCACGGCGGTTGCGAAACCCAATGTCGGGCGGACGCCGAGCGCCGCGCGGGCTGAAGCCCGCGGCTCGGGAAAGACTGTCATGGGCTCGGAGGAGCGTGCCCGCAGCGCGGACGATGGTCAGGTCGCTTGGTTGACCGTGGGCGGCGCGCGGCAGAACAACCTCAAGAACATCACCGCGGAGATTCCGCTCGGCCGATTCGTGTGCGTTACCGGCGTCTCAGGGTCGGGGAAAAGCTCGCTGGTCAATGACATCATCTGGCAGTCGCTCGCGCGCGATCTAAACGGCGCGACCAAGGTGCATCCTGGCCTCTGCGAGGCCATCTCCGGCCTCGAACATCTCGATAAGGTCATCGACATCGATCAATCGCCCATCGGCCGCACGCCGCGATCCAACCCGGCAACCTACATCAAAGCGTTTGACGAAATCCGCGGCCTCTACGCCAGATTGCCGGAGTCCAAAGTTCGCGGCTACAAGCCCGGGCGGTTCAGTTTCAACGTACACACGGGCGCCGCGGGCGGCGGTCGATGCGAATCCTGCGAGGGCAACGGCAGCAACAAGATGGAAATGGAGCTGTTGGCCGACGTGTGGATTACTTGCTCCGTCTGCCAGGGCAAGCGGTTTAGCCGCGAAACGCTGCAAATCCGCTACAAGGGCAAGAGCATCACCGACGTGCTCGACATGGACGTGCAAGAGGCACTGACCCATTTCGAAAACATCCCGAAGATCGCCCGGATGCTGCGTACGTTGCACGACGTCGGCCTTGATTACCTCAAGCTCGGCCAATCCTCGACCACGCTCTCCGGCGGCGAAGCCCAGCGAATCAAACTCGCCCGGGAACTCGCCAAGCGGAGCACCGGGCGAACGCTCTACATACTCGACGAGCCGACGACGGGGTTGCACTTCGACGACATCAAGAAGCTGCTCGCCGTGCTTCACGGATTCGTCGACGTCGGCAACACGGTGCTCGTCATCGAGCACAATCTGGACGTCGTCAAGACCGCCGATTGGGTGATCGATCTCGGACCCGAAGGCGGTGCTGCCGGCGGGCGCATCGTCGCGGCGGGCACGCCGGAGAAAATCGCGCGGTCCAAGAAATCCTACACCGGCGCCGCGCTAATCGAAATACTTGAGGGCACAGCCCCAAGCTCGAAACCAACATTGGCCAAAGAGAAACCCGCCGGACGCGGTAAATCTCGCGCTACCGGCGGCGTGGCCCTAACGAAAATGATTCGCGTCGTGGGCGCGCGCCAGCACAACCTCAAGAACATCGACGTTGACATTCCACGCGGCAAGACCACCGTCTGCGCGGGGCCGAGCGGCAGTGGCAAGAGCAGCTTCGCCATCGACACCATCTACACTGAAGGGCAGCGCCGCTACGTGGAATCGCTCAGTTCCTACGCCCGGCAATTCCTCGGCCGGATGCAACCGCCGCGCGTGGATCACGTGTACGGCCTCTCCCCGTCGGTGTGCATCGAGCAGAAAAACACGAGCCAATCGCCGCGATCGACGGTGGGCACGGTCACCGAAATCTA
>CAZYXP010000109.1:9921-12333 GCA_964651325.1 uncultured Phycisphaeraceae bacterium | reverse complement strand
TGAAGTATGTACGGCTGGTGTGTGCGGCGGTGGCGCACCCAATGCGTGCGACGATTCGGACGCCTGCACAGCAGATACGTGCAACGAGGTCGCTGACGTGTGCGTCAACACCGCGGGTGGTCAGCTCGACGTGACCGTGCAGATCGAAGCGCTGGGCTTTGCGGTCACGCGATCGTGCGATTTTCAGCTAAGCGATTGTTTTGGATTTGTTGATTCCCGTACGATTCCGGTATCCTTCGCGGCCACCGGGATCGGGTTTGTTACGCTCACGGGAGTGGCCAGCGGTGTTTCCTTTGTCAGCGTGTCAGAAGGCCATACGCTCGCACGTACGCTGCCGGTAAGCTTCGGCGGAGGATGCAATGTGCCCGTCAACTTTACTGGCGCCAGTCGGCTCTTGGCCGGTGACTTCTCCAACGCTTTCGTACCTCAGGACGGTCTTGTCGATATTACTGATTTTTCCGTTCTGGCAAGCGCTTTCAATGTGCTCATCGATGCCAACAGCGGCACGGGCGCCGATGCGACCGGTGACGGAATTCAGGACGTGGCGGATTTCACGGCGATCATCGTCAACTTCGCCGAGCTCAGTGAGGCGCCGACCAACTGCATCATTTCGGGGTTCGCGATGGGCGATGGGCAGCACCAGCTTTCCTCTTGGGGGCCGAACGTGGAGATCGATGCCTGGGCCTACCCTGACAGCCAGTATGCAGATATCAACGCCGATGGTATCATCGATAGCTTAGACATCAGGCTGTTCGTAGATCGCGAGGGCATTGCGATGACCGCGCAGCTTGACTCGCTGCTTCGTCAGCTCGAGGGGACAGGATTCGAATCCAATCGCGAGGCGGCGCGTGCCTCACTGGAGGATGGGGGACGCTAGCATAACTCGTCACGGTTAGTCCAATGATGAATCATTCCGGCAGGAACAGGGCTGCTTTTCTTGCTGCTCTTGCGCATGGCGTGTTGGTTCTTGCTGGCCCGCTGCATGGTGCGATCAATATTGAATTGCGCCCTCGCGCCACCACGGCCGTCGTTGGCGAGTTGATCGATGTCGATCTCTTCGCCGTTTCCGATGACCCCAACAGCGATCAAAGCCTCTTCGGCTTGCAGGCTGTCCTTCAGTGGAATGCTCAATATCTTCGGCTGGTCGGGCACGAGGTTCCGGCTTCGGGCGGATGGATCCTGTCCGGGTTTTTTGACGATTCCAAGATCGACGGACTTAACAATTCGCATGACGATGGGGATGCCTATTTTCAAGCGGCGGTAGCGTTTCCGGGGCCCTTGTGGGCCACACCATCTGGCCTGCTTGTCACGACGTTGAGCTTCCGAGCCCTTGCGCCAACACCGAATACGCTGCTGAGCATTCCGTCCGAGTTCGGACAGTTCACGGTGTCGGAGGTGTTCGGAGAGGTGCCCGGCCAGGTCGTTACCGGTACCCTCGGTACGACGGGTTTTCCGGTGACAAGCCATCCTGTTTGGGGTCACCTTTTTGTGCAAGAAGAACCCGGCGCGACGTGCATCAGAGCTGGTGAGCTGATCACGGTTCTTATCGACGTGGCCGATCTGCTCGAGCCGATCAACGGCGTACAGGCCCTTCTTCAATACGACACCGACGCGCTTGTGTTCATGGATGTGTTGACTGGAGATGGCGTGGGCTCGCCCTGGAACGAGGCCGTAACGGTGGACAGCGCGATCGATGGGGGCGTGGCGATTCTCATGGTCTTGCTCGGCAATGCTTCCATGCAGGATGCCACCGTAGCGCGCGTGCAATTTCTGACAGCCACGGATATCACGTCTCAATCGGCCACAATGCAAATCATCCCGCAATTCGAGCAGCTAGCCACAGCCCTGACGCTCGCATCGACGGGCGAGACGATCATTCCCACGATCGTGGGCCTCGCCGTTTTTCCGCCGGTCGGGGATACCGATGGGGATGGGGACATTGACCTTGCTGACTTCGGGACCCTAGTTGGCTGCTTTGGGGGGCCGGACCTGCCGGCCATCGGTGATTGCGGATGTTTGGACTTTGAGCAGGACGGCGATATCGACCTGCTCGACTTCGCCGAGTTGCAGAATCGTCTTACCGGTTCCCTCTGATTCAAAAGGACTCAAGTCATTTTCGGCCCGTGCGCGGTGCCTTCACAGCAACCACCGCGCGTTCGTCCATCTCCTCGGTCGCAAAATGATATCGGCGTCAACGACAGGCATCGGTGTAGTTGCCAACACGAGATATAACCCAAAGTTGTCGATGGTGATCCGCACGCGGCCGCGAACTCTGACGGGGTCTGATACGCTCGGCTGCTGTGCGGCTGCCGTTGCTTGTATTCTAGACGGAAGTCCTCCGTCACCGCCTTTGCTACCTTCAAACTCGTGAACAGCTCCCCGTAGACCAACTCGTCGCGGAACCGGCCATTG
>CAZYXP010000109.1:0-9821 GCA_964651325.1 uncultured Phycisphaeraceae bacterium | reverse complement strand
GGCGCTCCAGCCTGTCTCGCTTGGCCTGCGAGAAATCGCCTCCATCGGGCTCAGCGCTGCCGATATGATGGCGCACGGCGACAAGCCCGAGCCGAACTGGCAACCCCGCATGTTCAAGCTTCTCAACGCAAGAGAGCCGGTAGTGGCCGGGCTGACCATCGGATTGGTACCGGCCGTGTGCGAGTTGGTCGGCGCGGTCGGTTCCCCGGGGTTGACCCACCTGGGCTCTCGGGGAAGATGTGAATCAGCCGATGGGAATACCTCTATGAGGGGAACCGAATGGACAAGACGTCGAACGCACAAAACCGATCGAACTGGTGGCGCGTGCCGGGCGCCGTGGGCGCTATCGCTCTGCTTGGCGTTACCGCGATCTACCTGGCCAAACCCGAGCGCGACGACCAGCCGCCAGACCCAACGCACGAGACGATCGGCGTAACCTTGCTCACGGTTCAGCATCAGTTCTATCAAGACCTTCGTGCGGGTCTTCAGGATGAAGCCGATCAACATGGCTATCAGCTTCTTGTCAGCGCGGCCGAGTTTGATCCATCGAGACAGGCCAATCAAATCGACGAGTTCATCGTGCAGCGCGTAGACGCCCTGATTGTATCCCCGTGCGACTCGCGCAGTGTCGGCGCTAGCATCCTAGCCGCCAATGAGGCAGGCATTCCCGTCTTCACAGCCGACATTGCAAGCACTTCGCCCATCGGAGAAGTGACCACGCACGTTGCCTCCGACAATGTGCAGGGAGGTAGAGCAGCGGCCAAGCTCCTGGCCGAGGCGATTGGCGATGCCGGCTCCGTGGCTATTTTGTCTCACCCTGAAGTCGCCAGCGTGACCGATCGCGTCCGGGGGTTCAAGGAGGAGATGGCAGGTCACAAAGCAATCACCATCGTTGCCGAGCTGTCGGCGCAGGGCAAGCGCGACAAGGCCGTTCGCGTGATGGAAGATCTGCTGCAAAGTCACGACGATTTGGTGGGTGTGTTCGGCATCAACGACGACTCCGCACTCGGCGCGCTGGCCGCCATCGAAGCGGCCGGTCGAGATGAGCGGATCAGCATCGTCGGCTATGACGCAACGCCCGAGGCACGCTCCAAGATTGAGGCCGGCGCGATCTTCGGCGATGTGATCCAGCACCCCAGGTTGATTGGCCAGCTTACCATCCGCGCGATCCGCGATCACTTGGAAGGTCGCAAGGTACCTCAAGTCGTTCCTGTTGACGTTGGAACGTTTACGCGCACAACACCGTGAGCCCCAATGCCCCCACCACCGCCACGAATTCGGTTTGCTCGAGTCACCAAACGCTTTGGTAGTGTACTGGCTCTTGACGCCGTCAGCTTCGATATTCAGCCCGGCTGTGTTCACGCAATCTTGGGCGAGAACGGAGCGGGCAAAAGCACGTTGGTCAGGGTTTTGGCCGGTGCCCAGAAGGCCGATTCTGGAACGGTCGCGATCGACGGAAAATCCGTTGACATCCGCGACGCCCGGCATGCCCAAGAGCTGGGCATCGCCACGGTCTACCAGGAGCTGAATCTCGCGGCAGACCTTACGGTCAGTGAGAACGTCTTCCTGGGACGATGGCCCCGCTCGCGTTTCACCCGACTGATCCGATACAAAACGCTGCATTCCAAGGCTCAGGCCTTGTTCGATGAGTTTGGCCTGAGTGTACCGGTTCGCGCCGCGGCTGGCACGCTCAGTATCGCCGGACAGCAGATGGTGGAAATCGCCAAAGCCCTGTCGCTCGATGCCAACGTATTGATTCTCGATGAGCCGTCAGCCGTGCTGACTCCCCACGAGCTGGAGGGGCTCTTCGCGCTCGTTCGAAGACTCACGGCCAACGGAGTCAGCGTTATCTACATTTCGCATCGGCTCGATGAGGTTTTCGAACTCGCCACCTTTGTAACAGTCCTGCGCGATGGCCGTCACATTTCGACGCGTCCCATCAGGGAAGTCAATCGCGACGTGCTAATCACCGAGACCGTAGGCCGCCCGTTAGAAGAGGAGTTCCCGCTGCGTAGTTGTCGTGTTGGAAGGGTGGTCTTGCGCGTCAGCAAGCTCTGCGCAGGCCGCGGAGTGCGTGATGTTTGCTTCGAGGTTCGGGCGGGCGAGGTATTCGGTTTGACGGGACTCGTAGGTGCCGGGCGAAGCTCCGTAGCCAAGGCGATTTTCGGCGCGTTACACGTCGAGGCTGGAAGCGTTCATGTCGACGAAGCGATGGGGCCGTTTGCCTCACCGCAGGCCGCCAAACGCGCCGGCATTGCGTTGTTGCCGGAAGATCGAAAACGCGAGGGACTCTTGCTTGATCGGCCGCTTCGCGAGAACCTGACGCTTGCGCACTACCGCGATGACGCGCGAGCCGGTTTTATCAGCGCATCGCGAGAACGTCGAACCGCGGCCACGCTCATGCGCGAGCACGGCGTTCGAGCGGCCGGAACCGAGGCGCCCGCGCGGACCCTTAGCGGCGGGAATCAACAGAAAACGCTGCTCGCTCGATGGCTTCAGCGGGCGTACGCTGTCGTCATTTTGGACGAGCCGACGCGCGGCGTGGATGTCGGCGCGAAGATCGAGATCTACCAGCGGCTCAATGCGATTGCCGCCGGAGGAGCGGCAGTCATGCTGATTTCGTCGGAACTGGCGGAGGTCATTGGCATGGCGGATCGCATCGGTGTGATGTGCGATGGACGGCTTGTGGGTATTCTTGACAATAAGAAACAAGATGTTTGCCAGGAAGCCATCATGAGACTGGCCGTGGGTGAGCGCTGACATGACAACCTCTTCACCCACCTCGCGAGCCCTCCAGTTCCTGATCGCATTTCGCATGCCGTTGATTCTATTGGCACTCGTTGTCACCGTCTCCGTACTCACGGAGGGGCGATTCACGCGCCCGGAAAACCTCATCAACGTCATGCGCCAGGTTTCCTTCGAAGCGCTGATCGCATTTGGCATGACGCTTGTCATCGTAACGGGCGGGATTGATCTGTCGGTGGGTTCCATCGTGGCGCTGACCGGCGTAGTGGCCGCCGTGGTCATGCGAAATACAAACGATTGGTCTCCGGTCATGTCGATTGGGCTCGGGATGCTTTGCGGCGTAGGCACAGGCGCCGGCATTGGCGCCGGATCAGGTTCAATCGTCGCTCGGTTTTCCGTTCCTCCGTTTATCGTCACGCTGGCGGCCATGCTCATCGCCCGCGGATGCGCATTTATTTTGTGCGAAGGTCAACCCGTGTACGAGTTTTGCGACGAACTTCGATGGCTGGGCCGGGGATTCGTGTTCGAGTCGGCACTTGGCAGGGCTTTGCCCGTGCCGGTGTTGATCATGTTGATCGCCTATGTCGCGTCGGCCGTGCTGCTGGCGCGTTCCGTCTTCGGTCGCGGCGTCGTGGCTGTGGGAAGCAATGAGGAGGCCGCCCGGCTCGCGGGCATCCCTGTGCGGCGCACAAAGATGGCCGTCTATCTGATTACCGGCGCCCTGGCCGGCCTCGCGGGCGTGTTGCACGATGCCAAGTTGATGGCTGGCGATCCGAAGGTGGGCGAAATGTGGGAGCTGAACGTCATCGCCGCGGTGGTCGTCGGCGGGACGAGTTTGTTCGGCGGTCGTGGTTCGGTGACGGGAACGCTCGTGGGGGTGCTCATCATCGGTACTCTCAACAACAGCCTGAACCTGCTCCACGTCGAACACTTCTGGCAGAAGGTCGTCCTTGGAGGCGTCATTCTAGCCGCGAGCCTTGCCGACGCGGGCCTGCGCCGGTTGGGGCCGAGATGACGAATCCTTGCGGTATCGAGCGGCTAAGTGTGCTGGGCAACGAGGAAAAATCATGAGCAATCTGCAACGCATCTTGTGCTTGAGTCTGGCTGTGTTGGCATGGGCATCAAGCCCTGTCTTAGGCGAACCGCCGGGCGCGAGACGATTCGATCTCTCAAAAGACAAAGTGCTCTACTGCGTAGGCTACGCCCATTTGGACACGCAGTGGCGGTGGGATTTTCCAACGACGATCGATCGGTACATCCTCGACACGCTCGAGCAGAACTTCGACCGTTTCGAAAAGTACCCCGGCTACGTCTTTAGCTTCACCGGCTCGGTCCGCTACCAGATGATGAAAGAGTATTACCCCGATCACTACGAGAAGCTCAAGCAATACATCGCCGACGGTCGCTGGTTCGTCTCCGGCTCGTCGGTGGATGAAGGCGATGTTAACGTGCCCTCGGCCGAGGCGGTCATCCGGCAGGTTCTATACGGCAATGATTTCTTCCGCCGCGAGTTCGGAAAAGAAAGCGTCGACTTCATGCTGCCGGATTGTTTCGGCTTCCCCGCTTCCATGCCGTCCATCTGGGCCCATTGCGGGCTCAAAGGCTTTTCGACGCAGAAACTTACCTGGGGCTCGGCCGTGGGGATTCCCTTCCCGATCGGGGTTTGGGAGGGGCTGGACTCGGCCTCCATTATCGCGGCCTTTGACCCCGGGGCATACGTCAGCAGCATTCAGGGGCGCGTGGATACGAATCCGAAGTGGGTCGATCGCGTCAACAACAACGGTCGCAAGTACGGTGTGTGGGCCGACTATCACTACTACGGCGTCGGCGATCAAGGCGGCGCACCGCGCGAGGATGACGTCAAGAACTATCTCGCCAGCATCGACAACCCTGACAGTCTAATCCATGTGGCCCTCGCATCTTCCGACCAAATGTTCCGAGACATCACCAACGAGCAACGCGCGCGGCTGCCGCGGTATCGTGGCGATTTGCTCTTGACGCAGCATTCTGCAGGCACCCTCAGCTCGCAGGCGTATATGAAGCGATGGAATCGCAAGAACGAGATTCTTGCCGATGCCGCCGAGCGCATGGCTGTGGCCGCGGATTGGCTCGGCGGGGCGCCCTATCCGAAACAGAAACTCAACCGCTCATGGGAAAGGCTGCTCGCCAATCAGATGCACGACATCCTGCCGGGCACAAGCATCCCAAGAGCCTACACCTATTCGTGGAACGACGAGATCGTGGCCGCCAACGGGTTCGCGGCGGTGCTCACCGATTCGGTGGGCGCCGTAGCCGGCGCGATGGACACATCGACGAAGGGGGTGCCGCTTCTCGTTTGTAACCCGCTTGCGATCGCCCGTGAGGACATTGTGGAGGCCACGGTCGCGTTTGACGGGTCGGTGCCGAAGGCCATTCGAGTGTTCGACGCGGCCGGTCGTGAGGTTCCGTCGCAGACGATCGCACGAACCATGCTGCCGCGCGGCCACACCGTGAAGATTCTCTTCGTAGCCAACGTGCCGTCGGTGTCGCTGACGGTGTTTGATGTCCGCTCTGCCGATCAACCATTCCCGGGCGACGGCCAACTCAGCGCAACGACAACATCGCTAGAAAACGAGCACTACCGCGTTCGACTCAACGATGCCGGCGACGTCGCGAGCATCTTCGACAAACGCAAGAACCGCGAATTGCTTGCAGCTCCGGCGCAACTGGAGTTCACGCACGAAAAGCCCGCCAACTGGCCGGCATGGAACATGGATTGGGAGGATCGCAAGCACGATCCGATCGACGTCGTCGATGGACCGGCCAAGATCACCCTGATCGAAGATGGTCCCGTTCGCGCCACCCTGGAAGTCCAGCGTGCTTCGCGCGATTCGCTGTTCACGCAACGCATTCGACTGTCGCGCGGGTCGGCCGGGCGGCGCGTCGAGTTCGTGAACACCGTGGATTGGCAATCGGCGCAGTGTGCCCTGAAGGCGTCGTTCCCGCTAACGGTCTCAAACGAGCAAGCAACCTACAATTGGGGGATGGGGACCATCGAGCGCGCGAACAACGACCCCGTGAAGTACGAGGTGCCGTCTCACGAATGGTTTGATCTGACCAACAGAACGGGCAACTACGGCGTGACCATTTTGGAGGATTGCAAGTTTGGGTCCGACAAACCCACGGACAATCAAGTCCGCCTCACGCTGCTGTACACCCCCGGCGTGCGTCACAGCTACCTCGACCAGCACAGCCAGGATTGGGGTCGCCACGACTTCACCTATGCACTCTTTGGCCACAGCGGCAATTGGCGCGAAGCGCGAAGTGAATGGCAGGGTCGGCGGCTCAATCAACCGCTGAGCGCGTTTACGACCAGCCGGCATCCCGGTCGCCTTGGCCGTTCCTTTTCGCTCCTGAATGTCAGCACCGATCAGGTGGACGTGCGTGCCATCAAGCAGGCTGAGGCGTCTGGCCGTGTCATTGTGCGCACACAGGAGTTGTGGGGGCGATCGGCCGATCGCGTTGCCGTGGGTTTTCATAGCCGTGTTGTTGATGCGTACGAGGTCGATGGTCAAGAACGCCGAATCGGGGAGGCAAGTGTTCAAGACGGGAAGCTGGTGTTTGGCGCCCAGCCCTACCGCCCGCGCAGCTTCGCAGTGCGTTTGGATGCGCCTCCGACTTCGCTCCCCCCGCCGCGTTGCGTGCCCGTGGTCTTGCCGCTTAATGAAGATGTTGTCTCGGCGGACACCGATCGCACCGACGGACAGATGGATTCGATGGGACGCTCCATTCCGGCCGAAATGCTGGGCAAACGCATCGTGAGCGAGGGCATCACGTTCGAACTCGGTCCGACCACGCCCTCGTCTCCCAACGCTATGCCGTGCGATGGTCAGACGATTCCGCTTCCCACGGGCCGGTTCGACAAACTCTATCTGCTGGCGGCCGCCACCGAGGACACGGAGGGCACCTTTCGCGTGGACGATGCGCCGACCGACCTCACCATTCAGAAGTGGACGGGATTCGTTGGCCAATGGGATGATCGACAATGGGATACCGCGTTCAAAGAGGTGGACCATCGCTGCGAGGGCAAGGTCATCGCAATCAAGCCCGGATACATAAAGCGCGATCCGATCGCGTGGTTCTGCACACACCGCCACGACGCCAAACTGGGTAACGAGGCCTACCAGTTCAGCTACCTCTTCAAGTATGCGATCGACATGCCTGAAGGAGCCAGGTCGCTAACGCTCCCGGCCAACAACAAGATCAACATTCTGGCAGCCTCCGTTGTCGCGGCCGATCATGCCGATGTTAGACTGGCCGCACCGCTCTACGATGATTTCACCGATCGGGCGCCAATCAAACTCCGACATGTCTATCCGCCACCGGCACCACCGATCTTCCAAGATGAAACGCCGGTAGCCACCGTGAAGATCGATCGGCAATCATCGTTTGATGCGCTCTCGATGGGACCGCCGGTCGCCCATGATTTCGCAGACGCCGGCAGTGGCAATGGAATTGTTTTTCGGTTTATCGATGGGCATGGCGACTTCCGCCCCCACAGCGGATCCGGAATCGTAGATGGCACCTTCCCGCGACTCAACGACGGTCAGTCCGCAACGCATGAAGACGACACGCAACGCTGCGTTTGGTACGACAACGCGGGTCGCTTCTTCGTCGATCTGGGGAAGACCATCAAGATTTCGAGGATCAACACGTATTCCTGGCATCGCAGCAATCGGGCGCCGCAGTTCTTTTCCCTCTGGGGATCAAACGAAGAGGTCATGCCCGATGCCAACATTCGATCGGACCAACACCCCGGCTGGACCCTGATCGCGGTCGTCGACACCCGGAAACTCGGCGAAGGCGGCGTGCATGGTTCATCCATCGGCGAATTCATCTCTCCGGCTGGTTCCTTTCGCCACCTGCTATGGGCGGTTGAAGACATGGGGCTAGGCACGTTTTTCACGGAGATCGACATCCATGCCGTCCAATAGGATGATGTCCCGAGCGATCGTGGTCGCTGCCGCTGTGGTTGCCGCTGGCGACATTGTACAAGAAGCGTCGGCCCATTCGTTGAAAGTCGCGCGAGGCATGGCCACCATCACCGGTGATACGCTTGAGGTGCGTCTAGAGCCCCAAGAGCACAAGGATTCCACGCTTGCACAGCTCACGATTTGCGATGACCAAGGCGTGCGGCTACTTGGTCGACGCGCATCGACGAGCCCGGCAAGCGCGCGTGCCAAAGACAGCATCCTTCGGTATGCGCTCGCACCGAATACACGGTACATTTCATTTCAGCTCAAGCCGCCAGGCAAAGGCGGCGCGGGGCACACCGCCAACGTCGCACTGACCGTTTGTGTCAACGGCGAGCGTCGCAACGCCATCTACCTCGGTAGCAGCGGAAACGTCGAGCTGGTACGCATCCTATCGGCAACAGTAACGCAGACGCCGGCGCGTGCCGCCGAGGATACCGGCCCATGCGCATCGCACCGCAAGGATTGGGTCGCCTTGCGAAATGGCGATCGATCAGTGCGTTCGATTGTTGCGGTTGAAGATTGGGGCGTTGAGATCGAACTGCTCATCCCCACTCCGGTGATCGAGACGTGGATCCCGATCCGCCGCGCCAATCGCGACTTCATCGATGCCAATGAACGCAGGCGTGCCATATCCATGGCGGAGGCATTCATCGCAGATCGCTTCGACGTGCGGGTTAACGGGTCGAACCGGTTGGCGACGGAAGTCAAGGCGCATTTTCTGGATCCGGCAAGCCCGCAAGACGCGATGGATGGAGAACTCCACCGCTTGAGCGCCTGGACAACGGGGCTCCTGTTGTCACTTCAGTTCCGCTCGGCGCAACGTCCGGAGCATGTTGAGGTCCATTGGAAGCTCTTCAACGCCATCGTCCTGACGGCTAACGCGCTGATGGTCACTCCGGTTGGTTGCCACCAAGTCGACTTTTCAACCTACAACCCCCGCTGGTCGTGGGATCGTCCGTGACCCCCCTTAAGCGTCTCGACCGCGTGCGCGGTGAAGATGTTCCTACCGTTCTCGCGCGCCCGTCTTGCTTTCTCGCGCCTTCCGTAGTTGGCGGTCGGTTCGTCGAAAGCTCTGCTCCACCGAGGCGTATGCTCAAGCAATCCGGATTCCTCGGCCCCACGAAACATGCCGCGAACCACCGTAATGGTCCTGCTAACAGTACAGCGCAAAGTCGTCACAAACCCGGAGCGCAGGCATCTTGCCTGCATCATCATCGCGGGTCGTGCAGGCTGGAAGCCTGCGCTCCGAACGACGTTGCGCTGTACTGCTAAGAGCATGCACACCCAAGCCTTTCTTCCCCGTGAGGCCTTCCATGACCAGAATTCGTCGGTACTCTTGGAAATCAGTGGCCGTGAGTGATTCGAGAACTCGTGCGACGCCCACTCCTTTCGCGAAATGACGGACCACGCGCCGGCAATCCTCAAACCATCGAAGTCCTATCTGACCGGAGGCGGCCCGCTCCATCTGGTACGGCAGCAGGGCGACCGCATCCTAACTCTTGGGCGGACTTGTAGACTGAGTCGGGCTTATTGTCCCCTGCTTCATGTGGCCGAAATCGTGGATCCGCTCAACCTCAAGAGCGAACACCGCATGAGAATTCTTAGAACGCGGTTGCCCTGGGTACGGCAGGTACATGTTTCCCAGTTTCTTGACCGTGGGGTCCTTGCTAGATACGCTCACTGACGGGTCGCGGCTCGAGTATGGGTCCACAGCGATCTTGTGGTATTGCTCAATCGCAGCGTTTGGAACGGTCCAAACGCCAAAGAAATGGACCTTGCCCCTGATCTTTTTTCGCCATTGGCCGTTAGGATAGGCCGTAAGGGGAAACGACCGATAAGGCTTTTTGGGTTTGGTTCCTCGATGGTTTGCCATGAGAATTCACGCTGCAGATCGCGCTTCGAACCTGCAGTCAGAAGTTTGGCCTTTCGGCAGGTTGTCGTCAAGGTTGTCGTCAGGCCTTCAACGCCAGAATGGAATCGCCATAAGTGCTGTATGCCAAGTAGTTTGCCACCGTAGCTCAGTTGGCAGAGCAGCGGTTTTGTAATCGCTCCGATGTCGCT
>CAZYXP010000108.1:0-12364 GCA_964651325.1 uncultured Phycisphaeraceae bacterium | reverse complement strand
GATTCACATCCACCAGGCCGCGCACGAAGTCGTGAAAATGCGTCCGGATCGAGAGTTGCTGCAAGAGGACACGCGGCCAGCCCTCGGCCAGCTGTGCCAGCGGACCAAACGCGAAGGTCATAAAGGCCAGCAGGCCGACGGTGAGCAGGACGGCCACCACCTGATGCTTGGTACACGTGCTGAAAAAGAGCCCGATCGCGATGTATAGGCTGCCCAGGAGGGCTAGCCCCAGAAAGTTGCAAATCATCAGCGTGAAATCGACCTGTCCGTATAGCGACAGGATGATCGGATAAAGAAGCAGCGTGGCCAGCAGCGCGAAGAAGAAACCCAACGCCCCGAAGAACTTGCCCGCCACGACTTCGAATTCCGTGATGGGGGCGGTCATCAAGGTTTCGATGGTGCCCGTTCGGAATTCTTCACTGATCAAGCGCATCGTGAGCATGGGCATGACCAGCATGAGGATCAGCACCAGCCAGAAGTCGAAGAGGAATCGCAACGACGCCTCCCCGCCCGGTTGAAACACGCCCAGGGCAAAGACCAGCCCGGCGGTGAAGAGGAAAATCGCGTTCACCACATACGCAATCGGCGAGAGGAAATACGCGCCGAGTTCTCGTTGTGCCATTGTCAAGACATTTTGCATGAATCTATCCGCTACGTTGCGTGTGTGGTTCCGGCATGGCGCCGGCGGGATCAGGGGCGTCAACCCTCGTGTTACACTTGTATCAAGATCGTTTCCCGTTTGTCGTGCAGCGGGTCGGCTTCAGCCCGCTTGCGCCGAGGGCCATGGGCCGGCCGATGGCCGTGCGTTACGTTTTCGCGGCATGCCGATGTCGATCGGCGGTCACCTGCACGAAGAAATCTTCCAGCGTCGCGCCTTCACGATGGATTTCTTGAAGCGACCAACCCTTGGCCGCCGTCAGATGGAACAAATCTTCCCGGACGTCGCGATCCGGATTGGGCGAAATCGAGACCCGGACCCATCCGTTGACGTTGGTGGTCTCCACCGCATTGACCCCCTCCATGGCTCGAACGGTTTGCTGAATGTCCTCTGCGGGTCCCTTGAGTTCAGCGATCACGCGCGCCTGTTTGTCGAATTTCTCGCGGAGTTCCTGCGGCGATCCGCTCGCCGCGATGGTGCCACCTTGAATGATGATAATGTGAGAGCAAATCTGCTCTACCTCGTGAAGAATGTGCGAACTGAGCAGCACCGTATGCTCCTCGCCGAGTTGCGTGATCAACGCGCGCATTTCGCGAATCTGATTGGGGTCGAGCCCGATCGTCGGTTCGTCGAGCACCAGAAGCTGGGGTTCGTGCATGATGGCGTCGGCCAGGCCGACCCGCTGCCGCATGCCCTTGGACAAATGCCCGATGGGGCGATCCACGAAGTCATCAAGCCAGCATCGCTCGGTCACCTTGGCGATGGCGCGGTTCCGCTGCTCCCGCGCTATACCGCGCAGCTTGCCGCGAAAATGAAGAAACTCGCGCACCCGCATCTCAGGGTAGAGCGGCGTGTTTTCCGGCAAGTAGCCGGTGCGCCGCCGGACCTCAAGCGATTGCGAAAACACGTCGTACCCCGCGATCGTGGCGCTTCCGCTGCTCGCCGGCTGATAGCACGTCAGAATCTTCATCGTCGTGCTCTTGCCGGCGCCGTTTGGACCAAGAAACCCCACCACGCCGCCCGCGGGTACGTCGAACGATATGCGATCGACCGCCAGGACAGGTCCGTAGCGCTTGGTCAGTTGCTCTACATGGATCATGGTTGGTCCGTGTTGCCTCTTGCTAGGTCGTGGAACGCTACACGCGGCGGACGCAATTGTCCTTGCCACCGCGACAAACGACGGAAAGTATCGCGCCGGCTGAACCCATGTCAAGGGCGGCGATTCTCCTTGCCCAGATCGTGGGCGCCGATTTCTCTCCCCGTACTTACGCCGATGCGGCCTGGTGGGTTCAGTTATTCTGGTCCCCGGATTCCGTAGCGGCCAAGCGCCTGCAAGCCCGAGCTACAGCCCTAGCTGCCGTCGCGTGGCCTGCGGGCGTCCAGTGCTGATCGTAGGTGTAGTAGGCCTGCACTCCGGCGCCGACGGCCTCGCGGAGCGGCTGGGTCAGGCTGATCATGGGGATGTCTTCCTGCGCGCACCACTGGGCCACGACGGATTCCCGATCATCGGATCGCTGAATCAGGCGTTGTACAAATTCGTCTGCCGGCGGGAGCGGCTTCTTGCTCCGCAGCGCAAGAAAGCCGCGCACTTTCTCGGTGGGGATCGAATCGATTACCAGCGGCAGCGTCGTCCGTGCCTTGAGCGGGCAATAAACCAGAACGAACGTCGCCTCGGCTTCCTGGCATGCGCGGTGTATCTGGTCGAGTTGATGCCGCGGATTGAGCCAGTGCTTATCCACTTTGAATTGCTCCGCGGATTCGTACATGTCGCGGAGCTGCTTGGGCGCGAAGGCATACCGCTTGCCATTGGACCCGGGCGGAATCGTCAGCGGAAGCCAATCGAGCATGTCGATACCTGCCACGGCGCCGTCGCTGTTGATCGGCCCCAGCGCCGAAATCATCCAATGATCCAAGCTCGTGATCAGCGGCGATTGCTTGAAATAGGCCTTGGCGCGTTTGCTCAAACTCGGCTTGGCGCTTTTTCGATCGCTCTTGCCGGACCGGAAGTCGTTGCCCTCGTACAGCCCACACAGCACGATCTTGGGATGAAGCGCCAAGCCATGCTCTTTCAGCGAAGCCAGGTAGTGCATCGGGGCGTAGCCGCTCATCCCAAGGTTGTAGACCGACATGCCTGTATGCCGCGCGAGCAGCAAGGGCCAGACGTGCTCGTCGGAAACGCTCGATCCCTCCGCGAAGGAATCGCCGAGCACGACGATGTCGGCCTTATCCGGGACGGCCAGGTTTCGGTAACCGTTTTCGTCCGCGTTCAGTGTGCAGGGCACGTCGGGGTATCCGCTCGGCGCGTTGGGGAAGCTGCGTGCGGCTTTGGGCTTGTCCTCGTAACTAAGCGTAGCCGAGAAATGGGGCGGGCGATGGTAGGCGACCGAATCGCGGACGTAGTGCCCGGCGCCAGGCGAGCGAGCGACGAAATCGATCAAAAGCAGCGCCGGACACGCGAAGATCAAGCTCGCAAGCACCTGAAACCATCGCCGCTTGTACGTGTTGCCTGTAGACCAATCTACATAAAAGCTGACCGCCGAAAAAAGCAGCAATCCAAGCATCGCCCAAACATGCTCGCGGGAATAGCGACCCAGCAGCGTGTGCCGGTCACGCGCGATGTTTTCGAGCACGTCACTCGGTACGATCCAAAGCAACAGATTCGCGATGACGATAACCGCAAGCCATATCTTCTGTCGCGGAATCAGTTTCATTCGGTCAATCCATGTAGCCCAGCCGCCCTCGGCTGGGAGGTGCAGCCCAACGAACAACGGACCACGGCATCACACCCGAGGGCGAGTGTGCTACAATCATCACACCCGAGGGCGAGTGTGCTGCATCGCCACCTCGGTCTTGGGTTTTACGGTAATCGCTTTCGGCGATGAGGGACAGTACAACTGGCAAATGCCGCACCCGACACAGCCATCCGCAAACACCAGGGGTGGGCCGTCATCGACGAAGTTGATCGCGGACGTGCCAAGGGGGCACTGCTCAACGCAAATCGTACACGCTTCGTTCTTTTGGCGCAGGCATAGCGGCGCGTAGACCTCCGCGATGCCCATTTGAATGTCGCCCGGGTTATCGAGCGGAATCAGGGCGCCGCTTGGGCATGCGTGCGTGCAGGCCAGATCGCTGCACACGACGCAAGCGGCTGTGTCCGGATCGATGACAGGCGTTCCCCGCGCATCGCCTGTGTTTGTGCCCAGCGAAAAAATCGCATCGGCCGGGCACGCCTGAACACAATCTCCGCAATGTTGGCAGGTCTGAAGAAACGCCGCCTCGTCGAGGGCGCCCGGTGGTCGGAGATAAACGGGAAGGGGCTGTTCTGCGGTACGTTCTTCGATGAAGTCCGAGACGGGCCCCAACATCCTGGCCGCCGCCAAGCGGAAGAAGTTTCGCCGATTACTGGGATTCTCGCCCGATTCCGCCATTATTACCTATACGCTCCTAGCGAATGGTCACCCTTCGAACCCGCTGTGGCTCGCTCGCGCGCCCGCGCTGAAGACTACGGCGCGCGGTCACGCGATCCGCGTCAGTCTGATCCGGTAGCGTACTGGATGAGGCTCGTATTGCGACCCGGCCCATCCTCTTCATAATAGCCGCCATGCGGCAATCCGACTGTTTCTCGTAACCGCTACGATTAGATTGTGAAAGCCTGACCATGCGAAAGCTGTCGGAAATCAACGATCCCGACGAGGTCCGAGCGGCCTTCAAGGAGTATCTCCGCGAGGGGGGCATCAAGTATACCTCGGCCCGGCGCGTCATTCTGGATGTCGTCCTGGAGATGCACGACCACTTCGAGGCGGAACAGGTCGTCTATTCGCTGAAGGGTCGCGGGAACAACGTCGGCAAGGCCACCGTCTACCGCACGCTGCCGCTTCTGGTGGATTGCGGCATCCTCAAGCAAGTTCGCTTCGACGTGAAGCAAGCCTTCTACGAGCACGACTTCGGCCAGAAACCGCACGATCACATGGTTTGTCGTGCGTGCGGTCGCATCGTCGAGTTTGATTCCGACGAGCTAATTGCGCTGCGAAAAAAGATCGGGAAACGCCATCAATTTCGAGTGACGGATCATCACATTCAACTCATCGGCACCTGCTCGGAGTGCGAAGCCTCGACCAAGCGAGCGACGGATTCCTAACCGCGTTCAGGGGGCGGCGCGTTCTACAGGCCTTTGGTATGCCTGATGACGCAACGAATCCAACGCGCGTTCGCTGAGATGCCCGCCGCATACGCACGCGTCTTGCCGTGATGATCGGTTGGACACGCTCCGACCGCGTCGCTATCGTTGGCCGCCATTATCTGATTCCGTTCTTGGCAGCGAGACTGAATGCTTGCGCAGCGTATCATTTACGGTTCCCTGGCCATCTTGGTGCTCTTGGCCCTCTTTCTTGTCGATGTGACGATCGCGCAGGCAAGCTCTAGCGTGGCCGAACCCCTCGGCAGACTGATCGAACGCGGCAGCCTCGTTCCGATATTCGTCGCCGGCGTGCTGATGGTCGGAAGCTTGGAGCTGGCCGCGCTACTCGGGAAGAAAGGCCATCGGCCGTATACTTGGTTCGGGGTGGTCATGGTGGGGGCGATCACGCTTTGCCCGTGGGTTTCGGCGGCGGGTTTCCTGGGGCGTGGTCCGGCGGCGGTTGAAGGTGCAGAAAACGTCTTGTTTTTGGTGGCACTTGCGACCGTGGGGACCGGGGTGATTACGGTGTTTCGAGGCCACCCCGCAGACAGTTTGGCCCGCTGCGCTGCGACGCTCTTCGTTATCCTCTACCTCGGACTGCTTGGCTCTTTTGCCGTGCAGCTACGGTGTGGCCGCGACGTGCCCGGCGAGCACGGGGCATGGATACTGCTCATCGTGGTTCTGGTGACGAAAGCGTCCGATATCGGGGCATTCTTCGTCGGAAGCGCGCTAGGCCGACACAAACTCGCTCCCCGGATCAGCCCCGCCAAGTCCGTCGAGGGATTCTTAGGAGGTTTGTTCGGTAGTGCAGCGGTCGCGATCGGCCTCTGGGGCGTCGGCGCATGGGCTCGCACGGCCGTAGCGACGATTGAACAAGCCATGATCATCCCGACTGAAGGTCCGATACCCTCAGCTTTGTCGCTACATGCATCCGTGTGCTACATGCTTCGCGATGCTACGACATGCTTTCAATTCGATCAGTCCACGAACATGGCTCCGATGTGGTGCGCCGGGTTTTTCGGACTCATTATGTCGCTTTCTGGTCAGTTGGGGGATTTACTAGAGTCCTGCTTTAAACGGGACGCCGATATGAAGGATTCCGGCAAGATCATACCTCGGTTTGGAGGTATACTAGACTTGGTGGACAGCCCGTTGGTCGCCATCCCGGTTGCGTGGTTTCTGCTTACCGCCGTCTGGGATATGGTTTAAACCCACTGATGCTAATGGGCAAGATGGACGTGGTCGCCCTGGGGCCGGGTTTCCCGCGGGGTTCGCAGAGCGAGGCGTTTGGACGTAACCATTCCAATTGAAGATATGTCGCGGCGTCTTGCGCTTTACGGAAGCGCGGACCGCAATCTTCGGCTGATTCGTTCGGCATTCGATGTTCGGATCAGCGCGCGAGATGCTTCCCTTCACATCGCCGGTCCGGAATCTTCCGTGAAGCAGGCCGGTCGCGTTGTTGAGGAACTCCAACGAATACTGCGAAGCGAGAAGGATGTCAGCCTCGAAACGGTGGAGGGCGTGATCGAACGCGCCCGGGTCAATGGGAAGTCCGATGGTGGCGGCGTGCTCGATGTATTTCTTCCGTCCGCAGCCATCCAGGCGAAGGGAGAGGGGCAGGCCGCCTACATTAAGGCGATTCGGACCAAAGACCTGACGTTCTGTGTCGGACCCGCGGGCACCGGCAAGACCTACTTGGCGGTTGCGATGTCGGTGGCGCTGCTTCGCCAACACAAGATCAAACGAATCGTGCTCGTTCGGCCAGCCGTCGAGGCTGGCGAGAAGCTGGGCTACCTCCCGGGAGATTTGCAGGCTAAAGTCAATCCCTACTTGCGTCCGCTCTTCGACGCCATGCACGACATGATGACGTTTGATCAGCTCAGACGGTTCATGGAAAGCGATGTGATAGAGGTGGTTCCGCTGGCTTTCATGCGGGGGCGTACGCTGAACAACGCCGCCATCATTTTGGATGAGGCACAGAATACGACGCCGGGGCAGATGTTGATGTTTCTGACCCGGCTAGGCCATGGCAGCAAGATGATCGTGACCGGCGATGACAGCCAGAGTGATTTGGGCGATGGGGCGCCGAGCGGGCTTGGTGACGCGATTAAACGTCTTTCGGGTATTGGCGGCCTTGCGGTGGTTCGTCTAGGTGTGATCGATATCGTGCGGCATTCGCTGGTCCAGAAGGTTGTTGAGCGCTATGGTGGTGACGGTCAGGCGTCCGATAAAGGGTTTGGTGCGCCGTCGGGATCTTCGGCACGGGGGTCGGCCTGAAGGTCGCAGGGTGGCGGACCGATACGTATTGATCCCGTAAAGACGGGTTTCTATAGAGGAAGCATCAGGCATGTTTTGGTGGTCGCGCAAGCAAAAAAGCCGGCGGGGGCAGGTTCGCAAGCAGCGCGCCAAGCTTGACGCCGGGCGCCAGACCGGCGTGCGGCGCGTCTTGTCTTGGCAGGCCGCGGCGAGCGCGGCGTTTGTGTGCGTTATGGCCATGATCCCGATCGTGGGTCGCAATCGTTTGCAGCAATCCATCGGACAACGAGTCGATCAGCCGATTCATGCCAGAGTAGATTTTGAGGTTCCCAATCCGGCGCAGTCGAAGGCCGATCGCAATGCCGCCCGTGCTGCTACACCGAGTTACTACGTCCCCAATGCGGCGGCGCTGACCAGCGACCGTATTCGGGCGGATCTTCTTTCCTTGTACCAGGCTGCGGCGGATGCGGAGGAGTATTCGGGGTTTGAATCCGTTTTGGTGGATCGCGGATGGCCCGCCGATGCCCGCTGCTACAAGCGGTTGCGCAAGTGGGTCGAAATGCCGGAGGGGATCGGGATCGCGGCGTACAAGGAATTGATCGATCGGCTTGCCTACGACAAAGAGCTCGTCGTAGCCGACCTGATCGATGAACCGCGCGACACGCCGAGCACGGCCAACTACGTGGTGTTGACCACCACCGACGCCGCCGGGAAAGCCGCGTCGCGCGAGATTCAGCGGAGCGAGTTGGTTTCCCGAAAGAGCGAACGCGGGTTGCGCGGCAGTGCCGGCGAGGTCGCGCGCAAATTGCGAAGCCACGGTGCCTATGAGTTGGCACCGGTCGTGGAGGACATCATCTTCCGCGTGTTTTCGGAGCAGCCCACGATTATCTTCGACCAGGAACGAACCGTTGACGCGATGCGACGGGCGGAGGCGGGCACGCCGGAGGCCATGAAGCCCTACGAGCGGGGTAAGCCGTTCGTCGCAAGCGGCACGGTCTTGGGTTCTACGGAGATCGGCCTGCTTCAAGCGCATCAGGCGGCTTATCGCCGCTTCTTGGAAAGTGATCGGGTGGAGGCGGAGCAAGCCAAACTCGAAGAGTTCCTGCGGCAGCTAGGCGCCGTGATCGTGGTGATCTTCTTGGCCACGGGGCTGCTGGTCTACATGCGCATGCATCAGCCGCGCAACTTTGAGACCGTTTTTCGATGCGGTGCGTTCTTGCTGCTCGTATGGTCGACTGTGCTGGCCGCGCGATTGCTTGAGCTTAAGTGGCCCCAGATTCCGGAGTTGGTGCTGATTCCTTGTCTGGTCGCGGCGAGCATTCTGTCCATTGTCTACCCGCGCCGGTTCGCCGTCGGCACGATGTGCATCACGGCGGTCGTGGTGGGGGTGGTCGTTCAGGGCGATGTGACGTCGTTGCTTGCTCTGTTCACCGGCATTGCCGTGACGAGTCACCAGCTTACTGAAATCCGCTCCCGCTCCAAGCTGATTGAGACGGGCGTGATCGCGGCCGCTGCGGTGATGATGATCTCCATGGCGGGCGGGCTCACGGATGGGCGTTCGCTCGATTCGCTTCGTGAGCATGTCTCGTGGTCGGGCGGCTGCGCCATGCTGGCGTTGTTGGTGGCGTCCGGATTGCTGCCTGTCATTGAACGCACGTTTCGCGTGGCCACGTCGCTTTCGCTCTTGGAATGGCGGGATCCGACCCGGGATTTGCTGCAACTTCTAGCCCGTCACGCACCGGGAACCTACAACCACAGCCTCGTGCTTGGGACGCTGGCCGAGGCGGCGTGCGAGCGGATCGGCGCCAACGGGCTGCTCGCCCAAGTCGGCGCCCTTTATCACGACATAGGCAAGATTCACAAGGCCGACTACTTCATCGAAAATCAGGAGGGCGGCGTAAACCGTCACGACAATTTGGCGCCGACGATGAGCCTTCTTATCATCGTGGGCCACGTCAAAGACGGCATGGAAATGGCCAAAGAATACAAACTTCCGCGCGTCTTGCATCCGTTCATCGCGGAGCACCATGGGACGACGGTGGTTCGATTCTTTCACCACATGGCTAGCGAGCAGCAGCCCAAGATTGCCAGCGGAAAACACGATCGCGAGGTGCCGGAGGCTGAATTTCGCTATGCCGGGCCCAAGCCGCGCACGAAGGAATCGGCCGTGGTTATGCTTTGTGACGGGGTCGAAGGGGCGGTTCGCAGCTTGAACGAGCCGACGGTGGGCAGGATCGAAAGCATGGTGCATCAGATTGTCAAGAGTCGTGTTAACGACGGGCAGTTGTCCGACTGTGACATGACAATGCGCGAGATTCAACTGGTCGAAGATTCGTTGGTCAAGACGCTGGGGAGCATTTATCATGGTCGGGTCGCCTACCCCAAGGCAGCGAGGCCCGTCGAGGCGAAGGCGAAATCAGGAGCAACTCAGCGCGTGACAGCCTCGTAAGCTATGGCGGGGTTGCTGAAGTTTTTGATGGAAGACGAACCCGAGTACCAAATATCCGTCACGACGGTCGGCGTATCAGCTCCGGTGCCCGAGCGCGCGCTGACCGAAGCCGCGGTGGCCGCGCTTCGCCGGCATGGCATCGCGACAGCCCGAATTCATTTTGCCCTAGTCGGTGATGCTCGGATCACCGAGCTCAATCGGCAACACCTCGCCCATGACGGTCCCACTGACGTATTGACGTTTGATCTCAGGCAGACGGAATCGATTCACGATGAGCGCGATCCGCCTGAAATCGACGGGGAGGTTGTGCTGTCAGTAGATACCGCGGCCCGAGAAGCGAGCGCGCGAGGGCACGACACAGCGGCGGAGCTTGCCCTGTACGCCGTGCATGGCGTGCTGCATCTGTTGGGGCTAGATGATCACGAAGAAGAATCGGCCGCGCGCATGCACGCGATGGAGGATCGGATTCTGTCCGAGCTCGGGTACGGCGCTGTGTTCGGAGGGCGCCTGCCGTGAAGGTAGCCCTGCTCGAAATCAAATGGGATTGCCGGAGCCGTTCGCGCAACCTTCAGCGCATCATTGCGGCCATTCACCAAGCCGTTCAGCGCCAGCCGGCTCCCGATTTGCTCGTCCTGCGGGCGGCGTACGACAACGGTGGGGCGTTGGTGCCGCGTGAAATTGCCGGAGTGGCGGAGGCCATTTCGTGGGAGGCACGCCACTGGGGCGTCTACATTGTGTGTGGGCTTCACGAAAACGGAAAAGATGAATGGCGCGGCTGTACGGATCTCTTCGATGCCGATGGCGATAGGATCGCATCAACCGGAGATCGGGCTCGTGAGGATGCTGAATCCATGCCGGAGGGGGTTGTGATCTGGCATAGTCCTCATGGTCGGATCCTCCTCAGCGAGTCGGTAGCGGCGGTTCGTCTCTTACCGGCTGAGGCCGTCAGGGGCGCGTTTGTGGCGGTTCCGCTGCCACTTGCGCTCACCGGACGGGGGAATGCCGGCGAGTGGGAAGCGGTCGAGTCGCTAGTCTCCCACGACTCCGATCGCTGCGAAGCCTATTGGGCGTTGGTTGGCGTTGTCGGCGTCCCAAGCCCTTGTTCGACGTCCATTTTGGGGCCGACAGGCCCGCCCCTCGGCGAGGTGAATCGTGGAGGTGATATTGCGATCGTCATTGTCGATGTACCCATCGAGCCGCCGCCAAACGCGATGGCGTCAGGCTCGACGGGGCGCGGCGATCAGGCAGACTGATCGGCATCGGCGTGTATTTTGGGTTGTCTGCGAAGAGTTTCTTCCGTGGAATCGTGGGTCTATTGGTGTGAATTGCTGATCATCGCTCTGATGATGTTGTCGGCCACGCTCAATCTCGCTTTGCGCGTACCTTCGTGGACGCGGTTTTCCGCTCGGCTCGAAAAGATCGGTAGCGCCAACAAGCTCGAAGCGTTCGCGTTTCGCCGTCCTGAGTATGTCGTGGCAACTGCGGTCATCCGGGCTGCTATGAAGGTTTTGCTCTTGGCGCTCGCCCTTTATTCGGAGGGATTTTTTCGCGACCAAGCGGCGGCGCTCGATGTCGCGATCATTTGCGCCGAGGTCTGGGGGCTGATTCTGGTTTTTGCCATTGCCATCCCTACGGCATGGGCGAAGTACGCCGGCGACTGGCTGGTCGTCCGATCGCTACCTGTTCTGGCGGTCCTCGGTACAGTCTGCCGGCCCATCACAGCCATGCTGGGCTTGTTTGACCCACTGATTCGCCGTTTGGCCGGCGTTCCGAAACGCGACGCCAAGTCCTACGCGGACGAATTGGAACAACAAATTCTCGATGTGGTAAGCGAGGGCGAACGCCACGGCGCGGTCGACGAGGAGGAAAAGGAGATGATCGAGTCGGTCATCGAGCTTTCCGAAACCCACGTGGAAGAGATCATGACGCCGCGTACTGAAGTCGTCGCGCTGTCGAAAGAGGCCGCGCTTGATGAGGTGCTCAAGGCGATCAAGAACCATGGTCATTCCAGAATCCCCGTGTTCGAGGATACCATTGATAAGATTGTCGGGGTGTTGTATGCCAAGGACCTCTTGCACCGATCCGAAGAGCAGGCGTTTCAACTCACCCATTCCACGCGGGAGGCACTGTTCATTCCGGAAGCCAAGTTGGTGCGAGAATTGCTTCGGGAGTTTCAAGCCAAAAGAGTACATATCGCCATTGTTCTGGATGAATACGGCGGAACGGCCGGCATCGTCACGATTGAAGACATTCTTGAGGAGCTTGTCGGTGAGATTGGGGATGAGTACGAGCACGACGATCCCGACGAGCTTCAACGTATCGATGAGCGGACCGTTGAGGTCGATGCCCGAATGCGGATCGACGAGCTCAACGACGAGCTGGAGATTGAATTTCCCGAGGACGGCGATTACGAAACCATTGGAGGCTTCGTGATTGCCAAGCTCGGCAAGATTCCTTCCGCCGGTGAGTCATGTACGCACGACAACGTCGCAATTCACGTGGTGGCGGCAGAGGCGCGGAGGGTCACGCGTCTTCGCATCAGCGTGCCGCGTGAAGATTCGGTTCCGTCGCAGGACAGCTAACATCCATTGATCGCGACGACTCAGCGCACGGGGCGGAAGCCCGGTGCCATCCTGACGTGCGCGACCCCTATGGTCCGCAGGCTTGCGCCAGCGGCTCCGATTCGGCGAATCGATTTCCACCGGAGGGTTCACGGGTCTGTGACAGAATCGGCGGCTGTTGTCATGGACCCGCGCCGCTAGCGCAGCCATTAGCAGTACAGCGCAAAGTCGTCGCAAACCCGGAGCGCAGGCATCTTGCCTGC
>CAZYXP010000107.1:0-12383 GCA_964651325.1 uncultured Phycisphaeraceae bacterium | reverse complement strand
TCGTCGGCGTTGTCATTCATGCCGTCGTCGGCATTATCGTTCATCCCATCGCCGGCGTTGTCGTTCAAGTCTTGACCGGCGTCTGGATCTGTAGCTCCGTTGTCATTAGTGCCGTCGTCGGCGCCGTTAGCATTCACTCCGTTGTCGTTCGTACCGTCGTCAATACCGCCGCCGCTCCCGCCGCCGTTATCATTGACGTTGACGTTGACATCGAACGACGCCCCGTCCAGCGTCGCCTGCACTTGGGCAAGCAGGCCCGCCAAATCCAAATTGCCACAGCCGGCCACTAGCAGCAGCGCCCCCATGCCCATCCCGATAGAAACCGCCCATCTACTCATACGATTCATCTCAAAACTCCCAAATATATTACTTGCAACACAAGCCGGGGCCGTGTGCAACGACGCGCTCCCCACTGCAGGGATTCTAGGCGCGTGTTATGTGGGTGGAAAGCGTTTCTTAATCTTGACTAAGAGTAAGTTTGGACACGTGGCCAGCTGATGGCATCCTGGAATAAATGGCGGTGCCGGAGGTTGGCACCCTCGGGTCAGGTCTTGGAGATATCCTTAAACTGAAGGACTATTCTGGTGCACAAAGGCACCAAGGGCCGTCGCCAGGTCCCCGTTATCATTCCCGACTTGAATTTTTCGATCGACAGGCGCAGTCAACCGGCCACGAGCTCCGACTTGGCTGGGCTGCCCGCGGCTTCGAGCGTCTCTGCGTCCGCCCGACAATCGATGATCATATCAAATCTGGATGGGTCCGAAAAAGTCTGCGCCGCCACCCAGACCTGCATAATCTGCGGGCTGAGCTTGCCAAGCACGCCAATCGCCTTGGCCATGCGGTGTTCGTCGAAGAATACAAACGGTTCATCGAAGAAGATGAATTGATTCGAATTGCTGGATGAAGCAATCAGCGCCTGGGCCAACGCCAGCCGGACACAAAGCATGAGCTGGCGATGTGTGCCGTTGGAAATCTCGGCCAGCCCGACAAAGTCGTTCTTCTCGTTGCAATAGACGCGAACGCCCAAGTCGTCGTCGAGCTCAAGATGTTGGTATCGTTCCTGCGTCAGTTCCGGGAGGATCCTGCTGACAAACCGCCTGAGTTCCGGATGAAACCGGGCATAAATTCGCCTGCACGCGCCTTCGATCAGTTCGCAGGCAAGCCGCCGCACCTTGCGGTCGTCACGCAAGGCGTCTCGCTGAGATTCCAAGGCCACCACCTTGTGCTCGATCCCTTCGACCTGATCCCAACGCTTCTTCTCCTCCTTGATCTGTCGGGCGTAGTCCTCCGCGGCCCGTCTGAGCAACTCGGCCGAATCGCGTTCCTTCCGGGCGCGCTGTTGTAACCGCTCGTCGGCGCCGCGTAGCGATCCGATGGCCGATTCTCCGTGGTGCCGGATCTCGTCCAACTTCTCCGAGAGGGCTTCAGGGCGGATCAGAATCACGCCGTCGCCTTCGGCAAAAGCCGTGGCGGCGCTCTTCAAGAGCGGGTCATGAAGGTGATGCAATGCTGAGAGGGCATCGGGCAAGGCCGCCTCGTCCATGGCCTCGATCACGCTCAATTCGTCGCGCGCGCTTTGGTTGGCCGCTTGGATGTTCTCCAACTCGAGGTCCAGCAGCCTCAACTGGTGCTTGCTTTGTCGATACTTCGTGAACAGCAGCACGGCAACTACGCTCCCGGCCAGCGCGATCATCAGGCAGGCAACTTGACTTGTCGTTTCGCTGAGCGAGATCGTGCCTTGAATCCAGCCGGCCAAGGATGAATTGGGCAGCCCGAGCAGAACCGCCCATGCGACCCAGCCTGCCATTGCCGATTCCAACGAAAAAATGGCCCCACCCAGGAGCGGCTTGACGCGGCCCTGGCAATGGTCGATCTCGCGTAGGGTGGCCATTTTCCGAGCCGAAAAGCGGAGCTGGCCGGAGTCTTGGCCGGCATTCATGCTGGACGCTTTTCTGCCAGATTGCCGCCCGGATCCGGCGGTGTCGGGCCCGCGATCGTCGAGAAGATCGGTCAATCGGTGATGATGCAGGTTGGCCAGTTCCCGTACCTTTTGAAAGGATGCGAGGCCTCGCTCGAATGATTCCAACGCCGCGCCGGCCTGTTTCAAACCGGTTTGGTCCACGGATTCTCCGGATGCCTGGGATGCGTTCGACGCCGCGACCAAACCGGCGGTGATTTTCTCCTCGCGGCGCCGCCAACGGTCGTAATTGTTGTGCAGGGTGCTTTGAACGAACTCCTCACAGGACGAGGCCAGCGTCCTGCCGGCCTTTCGAATGGCGTTGGCGCCGTGCGATAGTTGGGTCGCGCGGGATTCTGCTTCTTTGCGGGCGGTCGCGTTTACTTCGCACTGAGCCTCGAGTTTGCCGAGGCAAGCCCGATCCAAGCCGATCTCGGCTATTTGCGCGTAGTGCTTTGCCAGCTCCGCATCGACGGATTGGATTCGGCTGTTGAGCTCCTGCTCCTCCTCTTGCAGCCCCGCGGCCACGGCCTCAAGCCGATCGACACCGATAAGGGCTTTGACCGTCGCACTCTTGGCGTGGGGAACTTCCATCTCTCGCTGCGCGAGGTAGAAGCTGTCGACAAAGCTTCGATAGGTAAACCCCGCGATCTTGAAGACGGCCGCTTCAACCTCGGCCACCCCCTTGGCTAGAGGTTCCTTTTCCCCGGCGCGCTGCAGGCGCACTGTGTGTTTGCCGTTGTTGTCGATTTGTCGGGCGATGGCGAATGAGGCTCCGTCTCTGCCCGTGAATTCCAGCACAACCTGCCCCTGGAATTCCCCCCAACGGATCACGCGCGCGATATCGTCGGGCTCCAGCGAGAAGGTCCGCCCAAACAGGGCAAAGCAAATCGTCTCTCCGATGGCGGTCTTGCCGGCCTCGTTGTTGCCGGCCACCGCGATCTGACCGCTTGCCGGAATGTCCGTCAGCTTCAGGGTCCGATATTTCAGAATGTTTTCCGCGATCAGTCGTTTGATAATCATGCGGAGGCCCCTTCCTGATCCCTGCGGAGATGCTCGGCCACCAGAACGGCTGCCTTCTGGTAGGCCGTCACATTTGGATTCGGTGAGGCTCGGATTTGTTCCAGCTCAAAACGAACGTGATCTTCGAATTCCTCGACGGGGCTACGAAGACGAAATTCGTCAACAAACCATTTGTCGGATTCGGTGCCCATCAGCGCCTCCATGCGTTGTAGAACCCGGTTCGTCGGACCACCTCGGCAATACAGCGACTACCTAAGGGGCAACGGGCGACTTCCTGTCGCCGCGGCTCGAAATTCACATGACATCGGTCCAACCGGTCATGGTCGCGCAATAACGGCCGCATCGTGCGTTGCTATCGGCATTTTTTGCCCCCAATGTACACCCGAGTTGTCGCGGTTGCGGCTAGGTGTCTCGGCATCGGGCGCCGCGAGATGACGCGAAACGGCATGGTCATTCGCGAATCGGCCTCTACTCGGGTCTGTTGCGCGATGGCGATCTGGGGTAATTTGAATCCAAGCATGCCGATGGCCACGTTGGATCGAAGGGCGAGCGTTGCTTTTTGCGCCGGCGGTGGGCGGTCCGCATGGCGGGAGGAAACAAGAAATGTATGCAAGAACCCTGGCCCCCGGAATCGTCGCCCTTGCCGCCGCATCCGTCTTGCTCGGGAACGCCGCTACCGCCTACGCGGAACCGCACCTGGGGGCGTGGCGCGCCTGGCTCGACAGCCCGGGCGGCGATTTGCCGTTTGGATTGGAGCTTGGCGGCACCAAAGCTATAGAGACGGCGTTACTCATCAATGGGAAAGAGCGCATTTCCGTGCCTAGCTTTTGGTTGGCCGAGGATCGCATCGCCTTCGGTATCGATCATTACGATTCCAAGATTCTGGCCAAGCTTTCCGACAGCGGCAAGCGTATGGATGGCGAGTGGAACAAGCGCGGGCGAAACGACGCCGTCACGAAAATGGCGTTTCACGCCGTCTACGGGCAGCATCCGAGATTCAAGCAATTGAAGAGCGCGCCGGGGGGCAAGAGCCGCCTGGATGGACGATGGGCCGTTCAGTTTTCGAGCAGCGACGAACCGGCCGTCGGCGCGTTTAAGACGGAATCCGACGGATCCGTCTCGGGCACATTCCTCACGACCACCGGCGACTACCGCTACCTGGCCGGCGGGTTCGACGGGGCAACGCTTCGGCTCTCCTGCTTCGATGGCGGCCACGCGTTCTTGTTTTCCGCGACGATGGGCTCGGACGGCACACTCAAGGGCGATTTCTGGTCCCGCGATGCCTGGCATGAGACGTGGACGGCCACGAAGGATGCTTCCGTCCAATTGCCGGATGGTTTCTCGCTCACGCGCGGAACCAAGGTGGCGCTGTCCGAAATCACGTATCGTGACTTGAAAGGCGAGAGTGTCTCGTTGGGCGACGCCCAATTCCAAGGTAACGCCCGGATCATCGAACTGTTTGGAACCTGGTGCCCCAACTGCCACGATGCTTCGGACTACCTGGCGGAACTGGATCGGAAATATAAGGCCCAGGGCCTTTCGGTCTTGGGGATCGCGTTTGAGCTGTCGGACGAGTTCGATCGCAGCGTCCGGTTGGTCAATCGGTTTGCGAAGCGTCATAACGCCTCTTATCCGATCCTGATCGGCGGCCTGGCCGACCGCGAAAAGGCGGACTCCATTTTTCCGCTGATCGATCGGGTCCGGTCGTACCCCACATTCGTTTTTCTGAATCGGCTAGGCGAAATCGAGGCCGTTTACTCCGGATTTTCGGGGCCTGCGACCGGATCCGACCACGATCGCCTTCGAAAGCGGTGGGAGACGCTGATCGGCCGGCTGCTTTCCGATAACATCCCAAGCGACGGGCGAAACTGACCCCGGCCTGCCATAACGTGTTACTTCATTTAGACTTACGTCGTTTTGATTCCTAAGCTTAAGTGCGGGGTTACCCCGGGTCGCCTCAGAAACGGGCCGGATCGCCGCGGCTCTTGAGGAACTGGCCGTCCATTCTTGTGCGATTGCAACATTACGACGGTTCACACCGGACGGCTTTCGGGTATGCTGTGCGTAGCATTTGGCGTCGGTTGTGCCTTGGGTTGCTGGCGATCCCCAAGAGCGCTGACCCCCGCGGCGGTTTCCCGCTGGCGAGCGTGGTCGGCCGGTTGGCACGGTTTTCATACGGAAATGTTTGGAGGATCCTCTTGAGCACAACCCCACTATCGGTACCGGAAAGCGCCGGCGACCCAAATCGCCGCGTGGTCTATTCCAACAACATCGACAAGATCGCAGGAATTCCGGACCGTGAGCGGGCGATGCTTAAGGAAGTCGCGCAGAAGTACGCTTTTCGGATCAATGATTACTACCTCGGTTTGATTGACTGGGCCGATCCCAGCGACCCGATTCGCCAGCTCATCATCCCGCATGTCGAGGAGCTGGACGATTGGGGCAAGCTCGATGCGAGCAACGAGGCCTCGGTAACCGTCACCAAGGGGGTGCAGCACAAGTACCGCGATACGGTTTTGCTGCTTTGCAACGAGGTGTGCGGGGCGTATTGCCGCTATTGTTTCCGCAAACGCCTCTTCATGGATGACAATGAAGAAGTCTCGAACGACGTATCCGAGGGGATCGAATACATCCGCAACCACCCGTACGTGCGTACGGTGCTGTTGACGGGCGGCGATCCGCTGCTGATGAGCACGCGGAGAATTGTTGAGATTCTCGAGGCATTGCGGGGGATCGACCATGTGCGCATCATTCGGATCGGGTCGAAAATGCCGGCGTTCGATCCGTGGCGGCTGACGCGCGATCAGGATCTTCAGGCCGCGCTTCGGAAATTCTCGACGCCCGAGAAACGCATCTACCTGATGGCGCATTTTGATCATCCGCGGGAGTTGACCGACGCGGCCGTGGCCGGGATCGATTGCTTCATACGCAACGGGGTGATCTGCGTCAATCAGTGCCCGATCATCAAGGGCGTCAATGACGCCCCCGAGGTACTCTCCGAGCTGTATCGAAAGCTCTCCTACATCGGTTGTACGCCTTATTATCTCTTCCAGGGACGCCCCACCGAGGGCAATGAGCCTTATGAGTTGCCGATCGTGCGCGGTTGGCAAATCTTCAGCGAGGCGCTTCGCCGCGGTTCGGGGTTGGCCCGCCGGGCGAGATTCTGCATGTCGCACGAAACGGGGAAGATTGAAATCCTGGCCGTCGATGAGGATCGCATTTACATGCGATACCACCGGGCCAAGGCCACCGCCATGCGGGGGCTCTTCATGGTATTCAAGCGGGATGACGAGGCTTGCTGGTTGGATCAGCTCGAGCCGGCACCAGGCTTTGAAACGCCGGCATTAGAGGGTCCCGACCAGTACGTGTCGCTGGGCCTACCGGGCCCCCGGCCGTAGCGACGAGGGCCGAGGTCGCTCAGCGGGTCAGGGCCGCTTCTGCCAAATCGGGCCCGCGCCACGCGAATCCGGCCATAGGCGGGATTGTGTCGCTGCCGCGTCATGCCTGCGGAGTTGATCCAGCGAACATTGAAAGGGCAATCCGCGACGCCTTGCGCATCATGTATGCAGGTTCCTCCCGCATTCCGGACAGACTCCGCTCTCATTCCCTGTCAGATCATAGCCGCACGCGCAGTGGCCCGGTTTGTGGCGATGGCGATATCGGTAGATCAGGCGCCACGTTGGGTAGGCGCCGAAGAAGGCGGCGGGTAGCCAGGCGGGGATCCACAGGACGTTGAGGGTTGGCGGCCAGGGCCCCCGAGCATGTGGGTTCTTGGCGCTACCTGGGGAGTGGAGCATGAATTCCTCATCGCTTATGCGCGGGAGGAAGGTCGGAACGATGAGGAAGTGCAGGCGTCCGATTGATGGCGGTCGTGATAACGACATGCGGGTGCCGTGCGTTTTCGCGAAGTGTCCAACAGGATAGAGGTTCTGCGTGTGGTGTCGAAATGCCACCACGAGCGAAACCGCCGTGAATCCCAATAGCACCACGATGATGGCTTTGCGGAAGATGAATTCAGTATATCAGTTTGGTGCCGCGGTTGCTGCTCTGGACTCGCATGGGTGCCAGTGTGGGAGTTCGGGGCGGTGCGGGCGGGAGGTCCGCAGGCTGGCGTCAGCGGGGCAGGGGGCAGGTGCGCAGACTGGCGCCCGCGGGGCTGGATCTGAGCACCTGGCGCAAGCCTGGTGACACGTGCCGCCGGTTGGTCCGGCGGCTTGTGCCGGCGGCGTTGGGGGTTGGTCAGGGGGCTTGCGCCAGGCGTGTGGGGGGAGGTCCGCAGGCTTGCGCCCGCGGCTCTGACACGGGATGCCCTCCCGCCCGTACTGTTGGTTTTCGACCCGTTGCCACGGGGGGGCTGGTCGGTTAGCTTGCCTATTATGTGGGAAAACCGGCTGGGATGGAGCCAACCGGACGTACGCGCGTGATAAGGAGCAGGATTGATGACCGATGACAATCTGGCAGTCGATGAGCAGGAAACGCCGGTAGAGCAGGAGCTTTCCGACGAGGATCAGGCCAAAGCCAAGCTCATGGCCGCGATCGACGTGGTGACGGAGGAAGTCGGTTCGTTGCGCCTGAAAGTGGCCGTGACCATCCCCCGCGACCACCTCGATGAGCGGCTCGACGAGCAATTCGCCGAGCTGAAGCGAGATTCGGACATTCCCGGCTTCCGCAAGGGGCACGCCCCGATGAGGCTCGTCGAGAAGCGATTCGCCAACGACGTCGGGAACCAGCTCAAGAGCCAGCTTGTCAGCAGCGCTTTCATCGCCGCAACGGAGAAAGAAGGCCTCAACACGCTCGGCGATCCGCTCTTTTGGATCAGCGTGCCCAAAGAGGGAGCTGACGGCGAAGAGGAAGCGGCCTCGCCGACGTTGCTTCCCTTTGAAAAAGCCCAGGAATACTTCACGTTCCCCAAAGACGGGGATCTTTCCTTTGCCTGCGAGGTGGAGCTCAAGCCCGAATTTGACCTGCCGGAGCTCAAGGGGATTCCGATTGAGAAGCCGAGCATTTCGATTAGCGACGAGGACGTTGATTCGGAACTCAAGCGCATGCGGATGATGCGCGGCACGTATAAGCCCGTCGAAGGAGGGAAGGTCGAAGCCGACGACATGCTCTACGCCGACGTTCGGGCGACCGTGGACGGCGATGAGATTCTATCCGAGGAGAATTACGACCTGGCCGCTCGGGATATCCAGATTAAGGGTATCCCCATGAAGGGCCTGGGCGACGCCCTCGTCGGAAAGAAGGCAGGGGACGAGGTGTCCTTCGAGGCGACTTGCCCGGACGATTTCGAGAAGGAAGAGCATCGAAACAAGGCCGCCAAATTCGAGTTCAAACTGCTGGAAATCAAGCGTCTAGCCATTCCCGAAATCGATGAGGAGTTTCTTGCGGGCAGCGGGTTTGATTCGGAGGATGAGCTGCGCACGGCCATGCGGTCGAGCCTGGAATCGCGACTGGATCAGACCGTCAATCAGGCGATGCATGAGCAGATGGGGACGTACCTGGTCGAGCAGACGAAGCTGGAGATTCCCGAGGGCCTTTCCACCCGGCAGACGGAGCGAACGATCGCCCGCAAGGGTATGGAGATGCTACAGCAGGGGGTTCCGGCCACCGAAGTACGTAAATCGCTCGATGAGATGCACGGCCAGGCCCGCGATCAGGTGATTAAGGATCTGAAGCTGTTCTTTATTCTAGAGAAAGTCGCAGAGGAGATGGACGTCGAGATTCGCGACGAGCGATTCAACGCGGCCATTGCTCAGATCGCCCAAAGGTCCGGTAAGCGTTTTGACCGGGTTCGGGACGAATTGAGCAAGGGCGACGGGCTAACGCACCTTTACCTACAACTTCGCGATGAGCAGGTGCTTAACACGCTGCTGGAAGATGCAAAGGTGACCGAAGCTCCGGCGCCCAAGAAAGCCACGGCCAAGAAGGAAGGCGCTAAGAAAACGGCCACCAAGGCCGCGGCGTCGAAGAAGACTACGGCCGCCAAGACCGCCCCGGCGAAGGCTGCCCCGGCCAAGACAGCGAAGAAAAGCGCTACCACGGCCACCAAGCCCGCAGCCAAGAAAACCGCCAAGAAAACCGTCAAAAAGAAAACCAAGAAGTCAACTTCCTGAATTTAGCGACATCCGGACCGCCAATAGCCGAAAAGATGTTGAGGGAAGTGTGTGAGACGCCGCCCGGATTCAGGCTGGCCCCTGAACCGGAACGCTAGACAAGGTCGCGAAGCGAACCGCCGGCGCCTGGAATCGCGCCGGATTTGATCACGGCAGAGGAATCGAGCTAATGCACGATCATTTTGGACATATGGGATTACCGGGGACGACGAACCAGTATCCCCCGTACCAGCGCACCCGAGAGATGTCCCTGACGGACATGCTGCTGGAGAATCGGATCATTTTCCTGGCCGGCCCCATCGGGGAGCGAACGGCCAGCATTGTGATTCAACAGTTGCTGTACTTGCAGTCGATTCGCAAGGAGCAGGACGTCAACTTGTACATCAACTCTCCCGGAGGTCTGGTCGACCAGACCCTGGCTATTTATGACACGATGCAGTTCATGGGGTCGGAGGTTGCGACCTATTGCATCGGGCAGGCCGCCAGCGGGGCCGCGATCATCCTCATGGCGGGCAAGAAGGGCAAGCGATACATCCTTCCGAATGCCAAGGTGATGCTCCACCAGCCTTACGGCGGCATCACGGGCCAGGCAGAAGATGTCCGGATTCAGGCCGAAGAGGTGCTGCGAGACAAGCAGCGGCTCAACAACATCATCGCGGAGTGTACGGGTAAGCCCGTGAAGCAGGTCGCCGATGATACGGAGCGGGACTGCTTCATGAACGCGGAGGAATCCGTGGCGTACGGGCTCGTGGATGAGGTTCTCCGTGAATCGAGCGATCCCGAGAAGGACAAGAAGTCCAGCAAGAAGTAGATGAAATCGACGACGGCGGATTGGGTGTGGAAACTGGCCGATCGCCGTTGTGGGCGATTGGAAACAACAAGGAGCTCGGTGGATAAAGATGGGCGCTGTTAATCAACGAGTACCGTTTGTCGTCGAAAGTTCCGGCCGTGGCGAGCGGGAAATGGACATTTTCTCGCGGCTGCTCAAGGATAGAATCGTGTTTCTGACCGGGGGCGTCGATGATGACGTTGCGAACCTGATCGTCGCACAGCTCCTGTTCCTGTCCAACGACGACAGCAATGCGGATATCCACTTATACATCAACAGCCCAGGTGGTTCCGTTTCCGCCGGACTGGCGATTTTCGACACCATGCAGTACCTGCGCTGTGACGTGGCGACCTACAACGTCGGCATGGCCGCCAGCATGGGGGCGGTGATTTTTTGCGGCGGCACCAAGGGGAAGCGCTTCGTGCTCCGTCATGCCCGAACGCTGTTGCACCAGCCGTTGCTCGGCGGTGTCATGGAAGGGTCCGCGACGGACCTTTCCATCGAAGCCGAGGAAATCATCCGCTTACGCAAAGAACTGTACGAAATCATCTCGGCCCGTTCCAACACGCCCGCCAAGCAGGTTGAAAAGGACTGCGATCGAAACAAATGGCTCAGCGCGAAAGAAACCATCGAATACGGATTGGGCGACGAAATCCTCGAACGTATGCCGGCGTAGGACGCGACGCGCGGGCGCTGCTGCTTCGACGTTTGTTTGATGGTGTGGCGAGTGTAGCACAGCGGCCCTCCGCTGTGTGTCGCAACCTCCAGCCGAGGGCGGCTGGTTCACAAGTGACTAGCCTGCACACCAGGTCCGACCGTTACGAGCGCAGGAAGTTCGACAACAGCTTGTGCCCTTCCACGGTCAAGAAGCTTTCCGGGTGAAACTGCACGCCTTCCACGCCCAGCGATTTGTGGCGAAAGCCCATCAGTTCGTCCCGGTCGGTCCACGCGGTGATCTCGAATTCGCCGGGGAGCGTCGCGCGATCCACCGTGAGTGAGTGGTAGCGCGTGGCCGTAAACGGGTTGGTAAGTCCGTAGTAGATGCCTTGCCCCCCGTGGTGAATCGGGCTGGTTTTGCCGTGCATCAACCGCGGCGCGCGGGTGATGCTCGCCCCAAAGGCCTGGCCGATGCATTGATGTCCGAGGCACACGCCCAAGAGCGGCACCTGGCCCGCGAATCGTTGGACCAGCTCAACGCTGATTCCAGCCTCACGGGGCGTTCGTGGTCCGGGCGAGATGATAATGTGCGCGGGCGAAAGCTCCGCGATCTGATCGAGGGTGATTTGATCGTTGCGAAAGACCTGAATGTTACGTTCTAGCTCCAGCTCGCCGATCCGCTGCACGAGGTTGTAGGTGAAGGAATCGTAGTTATCGATAATCAAGATCATGGCCCAGAGCCTAACAGGACCGCGATACGGTAGCAAACTGCTCGGCGGTCGGCGAATGAATGGTGGCACACACGTCCTCCGGCGTCTCTTGGTATCCGTTATCCGAACGGCGCCCGCCCGGAAGCGCCCCTCAGGCATCCCACGCATTCAATTGATGGGGGACCTGGCCTACTGGACACGCGGTAGACGATGATCTCGCGGTCGCGAGGACTCCGGCGCACATGATTCGATACGTGGCTTGGACAAGCGATGAATTGCCTGCGGCTGAAACCGAGTCAGCACGGGCAAACGAATTCGCCCATGCCACCCGTTCGCCGGTGCGCGGCGCATTGGATCGTCGAGGAACGCGGGCTTCAGTCGACCAGCATCATCGGCGTCCCCACTCCCGTCCGCGGATTATCGTCGCTCTTCCTGTACGGCTACTGCGTTGGAATGTACTCGCCCGGCCGCATCCCGAAGCATTGCGAGCGGGACGCCGCCTATCGCGTCATTAAAGGGTAATGACGTTTCGAACTTCCGGTCGATCGGCGATTCCCGCTTTCTCAAGTCGCCGCTGGGACGTGCAGCGACATGGCCCATGCCCCAAACGAGGTCTGTCGATCCCATCCGTTTCTTAGACAAACCCGGTAGCCGTCTGCGAATTCTTGCGCAGGAGGTTGCGCAGTTTACCCCACCCGCCAAGGCGCCAGCGAGCATTCAAGCAAGAGTCCGCCAGCGACGACCCACGGCTCAACAGCCTTCAATGCCGGTCGCTATGGCGCATCGAACCCTTATCCCCGATTGTAGGATCCAAATCTTCTTGGCACGCATCTTGCCCGGACGATTGGGCAAGTACCTCAGTTGACGGCTACGGTGGGAACGATCAGGCATTAGACACAATCATGGTATCCCCAGCGACCCCGACCGCGTTTGCACGGATGCCTCTGAAGTTGAAGAGATCCCCTTGGTCTTTTCTCCTTACGAGTGCATTTGACGGCTCCGAGGCAGCAGGCGGGCTACTTAGAACAATGGGCAACAAGAACACAGCGCGGCCTGGGGCCGCAACCAGACAAACGGCGGACAGAATCTTGTCG
>CAZYXP010000106.1:0-12441 GCA_964651325.1 uncultured Phycisphaeraceae bacterium | reverse complement strand
CGCAGCACCGTCTGCTCCCGCAGCCTGAAGGGCTGCGCTACAGTAGCCGGGGGCAAGCGCAGCGCCGCCCTCGGATCACGCCACCACCCCTCCCGACCCTGAATGGGTCGTCTTTGCCGCGCGGTGTGCGTGCGACGTGCCGCATAGACGACGCCTTTCAGAAGGGTCGATTGGCATGTGCCGCCGTAGCCGGGGGTCCGCCAGGAACGGACTCCCGGCTACAATGGATCAGCCCTTCCGGCTGAAAGAGAGCACCGAGGCGTATACCCGATTATTTCTTTCCGCTGATGGTCCACGGTCTTGCGCCCCGCGGCGTCGAGTCGCCCCATCTATTCCGCCGGAAGTAACACGAAATCGTACCAAGGCCTGGGACACATTTAGACTACCCATTCCTCCTACTTTGACAGATTCTCCGGATGCGCGCTCCGCGGGATACGAATACCCGTCGTCATGAACAGCTTGCAATCCGCGCCGTTGCCCTCCGCCGACCGTTGGGCATGAGCGCCGCGTGGCCTAGTGGCCGATATTGGTGTGGGATGGTTTCAGACGCGGAATGGACGCGATGATTTCTCGCGGAAGCGATCGAGACGGTCTGATTGGGGAAATCGCGCAGGGCAGGTGGTTGCTCGGTTGCGAGGTCCGCCGAACCGGACGGCCGCGCGGGCTAACGCCCGCGGCTCGGGGTAGTGGAATGGATCACGGCTTATGGGTTGTCCGCCACATGCCAGGTTGCTTGCACATGCTCGTGATGAGCTTGCGCCTGCGGAAGCCACTCGGCTGGACGGGCATCTTTCCGATTGCGGGACGTGCCTTGACACCTACATTGAGCTGGGCAAGAACGCCCCAATGCCCAAGATTCCCGGTTGCCACGTCGTTAAGGAACTAGGCCGGGGTCGGTTCGGCGTGGTTTACAAAGCCTGGTGGTTGGAAGAGCGGCCGCGGCTGGTCGCGCTGAAGATTCTCAGCAACCCCGGCGACATGGAGGTCAGCCGATTCGACCGGGAGATCGCTGTACTTCGCAAGATTCGCTCTCCGGGCATCGTCCGATGTCTGGGCTCCGGCGAATCGGGCAAGCTGCGGTACCTCATGATGGATTACGTCGAAGGGCGGCACCTCGACGAGATCATCAAGGATCGCTCGCTCAGCCTGATTGAAAAACTGGAGGTGTTCCGGCACATCTGTCGCGCGGTGGCCGACGCGCACGATCAAGGGGTCGTCCATCGCGACCTGAAGCCCAGCAACATTCTCGTGGACGCGACTGGCCGGCCGCACATTCTCGACTTTGGCATCTGCACCGTTCGGCCTTCCGATTGGAGCAGCCTCATCAGCGCGACCATCACCCACGCTGGTGACATTATCGGAACACTCAAATACATGTCGCCCGAGCAGGCTTGGGGCGGTGTCGCTGAAAAGATCGGCCGCAAGAGCGACATCTGGTCTCTGGGCATCATGCTGTACGAAACCGTAACGGGCGGCGGCTACCCCTACCCCATCGGCCCCTATCGCGACCGCTCAACGCCCGAAGCACTCCTCGAACGCATTCGCAAGGAGCTTCCCGATCGCCCCGATCTCAGCCATCTGCCTCGGGGTACGGACTTGGAAACGCTGCTCCAACGTTGCCTCGCCTGGGAGCCGGACCACCGCATCGCTTCGGTTCGAAAGCTGGGCGATGACATCACCAGGTATGTTTACGGCCAGCCTACGCGTACCCGGCCGGTGTGGTGGCCGCGGCGGATGAGGCGGCTGGCCGTTGGGGCGGCCGCACGGTCTCGCCTGGCGTTTCATGCTGTGTTTGTCGCTCTATGCGGCCTGATCCTTTGGATGACGACGATCACGGGAAGCGTGGGCTGGCTGGTCGAGGGGAAGGGTTCTGCCCCATCCGGCGCCGACAAGGCTAGGACAGCTTTCTTTCAAGACGCAACGGCCAACACGCTGATCGTGGGCATAGGTGATGAGACCCACCTCGGCGTGCGTGCGTTCGCGAAGGAACACGGGCTGGACTCTGTGGAGCGTGATGTGCGGAGCTGGCGGGCGGTTCATGGCGCGCTGATGAACAGGTTGGTCGATGCTCGCCCGATTGGCGTGGTGTGGGACTACTACTTCCGTTCCGATCGCCCCGCCGACGCCGCGCTAGCCGATGGGATTATGAGTTTACAGCGGGCGAACATTCCGGTGATTTTGGGCGCGCTGACGTATGACGAAGATGGGATTCCTGCGATCAGTCACGAATTGAAGGAGCAACTGGCCGATCGCCTTCGCTGCGGCGCCATTGTCGCGCGTGATATGGTCAAGCGTCCGGGTGACTTCATCATGGCGTTCAGGCACGCGGATCAAACGCCGATTCCCACGCTCCCGCTGGCAACCTACGCGGCGCTACTGCGTCCTGAGGCGCGACTGGAGGTCGAATGGAGCGAGCGGGACAAACATTTGCGCCTGCTTTACGAAATCGAGCCGCACCGGTATCTCCGGCGGCGGGATCGCGTCTCGCTGGGCGATGTCTTTCAACAACTAGCGCCCAAGTACGGCATTGAGAATCATGATCTGGTGGGGACGAGTACGTTCATGCTGGAAGCGCCCGAAGTATGGGCTGCTCGTACTGTTCGCTACGAACAGCTGCTTGACGCCAGCCCCGAGGAATTGGCCCGGCGCGCGGGCGGCAAACTTCTGATTTTCGGCGACTTGCGGACCGCACGGCTTGGGATGCTCGCGGATCGCCACACGATCAAGTACGAAACCGAAGTGATCAGCGGCGTGCCGGGCTGCTATCTGGTGGGCGATGCGATCGACGGATTGGTGCGGGGGGCGTATGTGCAAACCGCCCGACTACTTGAGACGCGTACGGTGTTGATTATGCTGCTGTTGGCGGCGGGAGGATGCTGGCTGCCCGTTCCCCTGGCCAACTGGGCCGTACTGGGGAAACGCTCACATCAACGCGTTTTGTGGATGGGGCTGCTTGGCGTTTCGATCGCTTGTTATGGCTTGATGCTCGTATCGAAAAGCTTCACAGCGGTACACACAGTCATGTCGGGGTTCTCCCTCTTGGCTCCGATGGCGGGATCGTTCTGGGTGGAATTCGCCAGAAACCGCCACCGGGTGTTGGACAATCGTCGCCGTGCGATCGTCGATCGGAGCATTAACGTAGACGGTACGCTTACCCTTGAGCCGATGCCATCGCTGTAGCAATAAGCAGCAAGAGCGTCGCCACCGCGACCGGTGGCACGAGGCGCATCGCCAGGCTAATCCTGCGATCCTCTCGAGCGGAAAGTGGAAAGACAATCATCGCGATCCACCTACCCTTCCATGCCGAGCTTGATCAACGGAACCAGCCCTTCGAGAACATCAATCATCCAGTAAATTAGAATCATGGAACCAACCCTCGATAAACCTGAAGTACCCTTAACGGCTTTCGTCGATGCACGACGGGTGGGATCGGTCTGTTCGGCGAGGGTACCGTCGTGCAGGAAACGGCACTGTCGTTTATGAAGGGAGTATCGACGGCGCTGCCATCGGACTCGTCTTAACAATCGAAAAACCCTATAGGAATAGGGCTTTTTGCGTTTGCACAATCGGAAACCCCTTGATTCACGCTGTTTTGGCGGATTGGCTCAACCACGTGTAGTCCAGCCGCCCTCGGCTGGGGGGGGCTCCAAGGACAGCGGTGCCGCGCTGTGCCACACCACACACAGCGGAGGGCCGCTGTTCTCTATGAAGTACACCGCAGAACCGGGCATTGCCGCCGCGTCATCACGATGTCGCGAGGAAGGCTTTCCCCGGCCCTGTCACCTCAAAGCCGTTGCTTATTGGACCTTGCCCGGCATGTACAGTGGCAGTCGAACCCTGACGGCGAAACGAAGTGCCCACCCTCATCTTCCGATGTTTGAAGCAGTGTTTTGCAAGTACCATCCAGAATATAGGGTTGGATTGAAGCTCGCCTCGAAATGGCTGCTCAAGAATCAAATGGGCAATCACCTCGCGGGGGCGACAGCAGCTAAACGAGCCTCTTGACCAAGAAGGTGTTGACATGAATTTCACGAGCGACCTCGACCTGCCTTCCATGCCCAAGACCGGAGCTCGAATCATTCAGCTCTGCTCAGACCCAAAGTGCGATTTGGGCCAACTCGTTGACGCGGTTCGTACGGACGGTGCGCTTACCGCCAAGTTTCTCAAACTCGCCAACGCCCCGTTCTACGGGCAACACTACGAAGTGGCCACGCTGAGACGCGCCGCAATCGTGCTCGGCCTGAAGCAGGTCAAGGTCGTGGCGTTGGCATTCCACTTGGCGAAGATGTCGCAGCAGTGGACCGGGCTCCCGATCGATCTGGATGTCTGCTGGCTCGGTAGCCTCCTGCGTGCCTGTACCGCGCGGCAACTGGCACTTGCCACGCCGGTTACGAATGCGAAATTTCCGGAAGAGGCATTCTTGGTGGGCTTGCTCCAAGATTTTGCCGTGCCCATGTTGGCGCAGGAAATCGGCGACCCCTACCGGGACCATGTCCCCGCGGACGGGATGGCCACGGACGACGACACCGTCCGTTTCGAAACGGAATCAGTCGGATCCAATCACGCACACCTGGCCGGGGCTATCTTTGATCGCTGGCGGTTTCCCCCTGTGCTGACGTTCGCGATCACCAACCATCATTTGCCGCCGCAGGCGGAGCCTGCCACGGACAAGGCCATGGGCTTGTGGCAATTGGCCTATTGGGTCGGCGCCGTTCCGTTTCGCGAGGACGGTCGGTCGGCAGCGATTGCCGTGGAGCTTCGATCTCTTGCTTCCTCGGCCTTCAAACTGGACGTCGATGAGCTGGGCATCGCATTTTATCGGGCAATCGAGGACTTTGAGAGAATGAGCGCCGTATTCGACGATATGCTTCCGAGCGATCTGGATGCCCCGAACCTCTTCGCGAAGGCTCAAGCCCTGCTTGCCGGTATAGACGATAACCAATCCTGAGACGCCTGCTAGGGTGGCCCCAATTGGCGGTCGATGCAGGACCAGCGTTTTATAGGACGTGCGGCCCACGATGATCTCGGACCGCCCAGACACCGCCTGCGACCCCGAACACACAGCAGAGGGCCGCTCTACCACACCGGCTAACGCATCCCATGACCGCGGATGAATCGCTGGATCAATTTCGCTTGATCGTGTGCTAATTATTGGGCTCCCCTACTCGGCGCACGCCGCGTTTGTGAATTGTATGCTACCCTTTGATGGTCCCACTCGCGCGGACCTTCGATACGCGGATCCCGGATCGAATCACCCACAGGATCTGCGAGGAGAGGATGGCTTGCCCGGTATACTGATTGTTGAATCTCAGCTTGCGCCGTCTCTGCATGTAGGGACTCATCTGCGCGCGCTCGGCGTCCCGCATCACATCGTCGGTAATGCAACCGCCGCTTCCAAGGCCGTGTTTCAGATCCGCCCGGACCTGATTCTGCTCGACATCGACAGTCCCGCGTACAACGGCTTGGACTTTCATGAATGCCTGCGCTCTTCGCCACGATCCGAACGCATTGGTGTGGCGTATTGGAGCCGCAAGTGCAACTGGATTCAAAAGGAATGGGCCGGACGGCTGAAGGCGATTGCCATTCTTTCCAAGATGGAACCCGCCGAGGCGACCGCAATTGCATTGATTCACTTGATGCAAGAAGCGCGCCCTTTGCCAGCGATGGCTTGCGTGTGAACACGCGGAAGCAACGCGCCCGCTTCCAAATCCGAACCGCGCCCGTCAGGAAGCGGCCCGGCCGACGCAACCCACCGCCACTCCCTCACGGTCGTGGTTCGGATAGGAGCCTCAATGCTTGAATCAAGAAACTATGGATTCAAGGACGTGGTCAGGCATCCGCCCAGGTTTTGATCGCGCACAGCCTTGGTGATGCGCTCGGCCATCTCCACGGCCGCGAACCCATCTTCGCCGCTGACGGCGGCGTCCTTTCCCTCTCGAATGGACGTCAAGAACGACTCCAACTCGGCTGTGAGCGGCTCTACGTCGCCGACGCGCAGCGGCTCGATCTTAATCATCGAGCCGAAGTCCAGATTGGCCATCTGTGATAGATCGTCGAAATCCCGCTCCTTGGCCATGCGAATCAGGTCAAGGTTATCGTCCAGCTTGATTGCCACGCCGGATTTGTTGTGGTAGTCCATGGAGATGTAGCCGGTTGGCGAGAAGATACGAATTTTGCGTTCGGTTTTCAACGCCAATCGAGACGCGGTGAGATTCACGACGGCCCCTCCCTCGAAACGCACGCGGGCGTTGGCGACGTCCTCGCAGTCGCCCAACACATTTACGCCGACCGCGTCAATCTCGTAGCTCCGATCCTTTACCAAATGCAGCACGATGTCTATGTCGTGGATCATCATGTCGAACACAACGCCAATATCGGCGCTTCGGAACGTGAACGGACTGATGCGATCGGCCTCGATGAAATTAGGGGTCACCTCCAGGCGCAACATGGCCTGCACGACCGGGTTGAACCGCTCGGAATGGCCGACCTGAAGCAGCCTGCCGAGCTTGCGTGACGCCTCGAGGAGCTGCCGCGCGTGCTGCGTGTCTTGAGCGAGCGGCTTTTCAACCAATATGTGGACGCCGCGCTCCATCAACTCCATGGCCACCTGAGTATGGCGTACGGTTGGCACGGCCACCGAAGCGGCCTGGAAATCCGCAGTCACTTCGTCCAGGCTTGTGGCCGCTTTGCCGCCATATTGGGACGTGATCGCTTCTGCTCTGCCGCGATCGACATCCACGACGGCCACCAACTCACATGACGAAAGTTCGCTGTAGATTCGGGCGTGGTGGCGGCCCATGTGGCCTGCGCCAACGACGATTACCGGAATAGGGGTTGGCATAAGGCGCCTTTCAGGAAGGGGTGCCGTTTTGGAAAATCGCGGTCACCGCTTTGTCCGCATCGAGGACGACATGTTGGGGGTTGTCTGCCCCGGACAGGCCGCCGTTCCAACCGGCAAACACCCAACCCGGCTCAGGCAAGGCGGTCAGCTCACGCACGCTGCGCGATACCGTTTTTTTGGAAGCGGGGACGTCGTCCACCCGCCCCTTGCCTTCGACGTGTACGGTCAGGGTATACTCCGATTCGGGGCTCCACGTTTTTCGATGCACCTCGTCGTTTCGAAGGGACTCCAAGTATCGCCCGTGGCGTCCCTTGTCGAAGGATCGAAGCAGGAAACGGCAAAGATAATTGACATGCTCGTTGACGGGCTCGGCGTTGAGGATATCGACAATACGGTCGCGGATGGCGCTACCGTCCATCCTGGCGCGGCGTGAGAAAAGCCGCATGAACGCCTTCTTGAGTTCTGCAATATCGCTATTGTCGTAGCCACTGCGCTGCAAACCAACGCCGTTGACCATTCGGATTTCAGACCGCGTTCCGCGCGCGGCCACCACAATCATAAACGGCGGCACGTCGGCGGTAACCCGCGTCATTCCCCCCACGAAAGCGTGCTTGCCAAGGGTCGCAAAATGGTGAACCGCGCTGTGGCCGCCCATGTTCACGTTGTCTTCGACGTGGACATGCCCGGCAAACTGAACGTAGTTGGCCATGATGCAGTCGTTGCCGATCCGGCAGTCATGCGCGATGTGTACGCCGATGAGCAGCAAGTTGCGGTGGCCGATTCGCGTAACGCCGCCGCCGTTTTCCGTCCCGGGATGTACGGTCACCATTTCCCGGAACACGTTGTCGTCGCCGATCTCCAGCTTGGTGCGTTCGCCGCGGTACTTGATGTCTTGGGGCGGCAATCCCAGAACCGCCTGAGGAAAGACCTCGCATCGCGCGCCAAGCGTCGTGCAGCCGTCCAGGGTAACATGATTGCGGATCTTGCAGCCGTCGCCGAGCGTCACATCGGGTCCGATAAGGCTGAACGCGCCGATCTCGACATCCCGGCCGATTTTCGCGTTCGGATCAATCACGGCTGTGGGGTGAATACTCACTGCGTTTGCAATCTCCGGCCGAACACCTATTCGGCATCCTTAAGTATGAATCGAATCTCAGCTTCTGCCGCCAACTCGCCCGCGACCCGCGCCCGGCCGCGAATGTGCCCGGTGGACGATCGAACCTTGATGGTTTCCACCTCCAACAACAACTGGTCTCCGGGCCGCACCGCCCGACGAAACTTGACTCTGTCCAGGCTCAAGAGAACGGCGACTTGCCCTTTGTGTTCGAGCTCTTGGCTGAGCAGGATCCCGCCCATCTGGGCCAGCGCTTCGATGATCAGCACGCCCGGCATGATCGGGTTGCCGGGATAGTGGCCTTGGAAGAACGGCTCGTTGATCGTGATGTTCTTGATGCCGACGGCGCGTTGTGTACCTTTGAGCTCAACGATGCGATCCACCATCAGGAAAGGGTAGCGATGAGGTAGAATGCGTTGGATTCGGTCCACATCCAACTGCGGGGGCTGGGTCAACAGGGCGAGCTGATCGGCCGCCCCTCGCTGCGCGCGAAGGGCTCGCACGAGGGCATGGTTGTGGCTATGTCCTGTCTTTCTCGCGTGAATTCGGCCCACAATGGGGCAACCCAGAAGCGCAAGATCGCCAATGATGTCGAGGATTTTGTGACGCGCACATTCGTCGGGGAAGCGAAGTTCATTGTCGATCGGACCGTCGTCGCCGAACACGATGATGTCCGCGGGCGTTAGGTGTTTGCCCATGCCGGCCGCCAGCAGCGCTTCGGCTTCTTGCCGCAGCACGAAGGTCCGCGCCGGGGCGATGTTCGCCGCGAACCCGTCCGGCGACAGCGTGATCTGGTAAACTTGGCGGCCAATCGGCCCGCTCGATCCGTAATCGAGATCGTAGGTGATCTCGAGCTCTTCTCTTTCGGGATCCAGAGGCGGCAACGCGATGATCTCGGTGTCGCCGTCTACAATTCGAACCATTTCCGTAACCGTGCATACTTCGCGCAGCGCATCCTGCTCGCAAATACCGGCGTCGCGAAAACGCTCGACCAGTGGCAGGCAACTTCCATCCATGCCGGGCACTTCATTCCCGGTGAGTTCGATTTGAACGTTATCGATTTCGAGACCGGAGCACGCGCTAAGACAATGTTCCACCGTTTCAATCGCTACCGACCCATTTTGAAGCGCGGTTCGGCGTGCCCGCTTGGACACGTTTTCGACCGTGGCTGGAATTCGGATCGGAGGGGATTGATCCGTCCGCACGAAGACGATGCCCGCGTGGGCGGCGTCCGGCCGAACGCGCATGGTCGCCGGCTCGCCCGTAAACAGCCCACGCCCGCCGATTTCAATTTCATTCCGGATTGTGTGCTGGTGTCTCAAGGCGACGGTTCCGTTTCAGCGAGATCAGGTCTTCGGCGCCTCGATCCCATCGTACTCCCCCTGCGACCCAAACTTGGATTCGCAGCCCACCCGGGTGGCGCCGCGGCCAGGGCATATGATAGCCTGGCGCCCCTCGCTCCCGACCGGCTTGCTCGCACCATGCGACCGCCGGGGTCGCTAGCCCATCGTCGCGTATTATGGGGGAAGTGGAGCCGATATTCAATCGGCGGTCGGCCTGGAGGCTCCAGCGGGTCTGGGAGGGTTGTGGCGAGTCTTGTACGCCGGCTCAGAGCCTGTGGCGCCGCCTGCGGACCTTCCGCGGCAGGAGGTCAACGGGCTTGCGCCACGATGCTCGGAAACAACAACCGCCCTACCACTGAGCCGCGCGCTTAAGCCCGCGCGGTCGCCCGGGTCGGCGAATCGCACGTCGGGTTCCCGCGATTGGGACCAAAATCGTGCAGCGCGCTCTCGCGCGTGGCCGCGCAAGCTGAATCATGCGGCTCGGGAAGTCGAAGAGGACAAACGCCCTTCGGCATGTCGAATCGACATGTCGAAGTCCTCACAAGGCGCGACCTCCTCTCGATTGACTTACGCTAGGGCCTTGGAGCTGAGCCGCTGCCGCCGGAACTTCCTGGGCCTCCGGGCTGGGCGGCATAGCGGGCGTTGAGTCTGGCGATCACATCGGCCGTGATATCTATTCCGGGGTTCCAATAGACGACTTTTTGCCAAAGGATTTCCTGCGTGGCGAGCTTGGGCGACGGCGGCAGGTTGGCCGGCAGATCGTCCGCGGCGAAAACGAGGTCAAAGCCTCTTTCCTCGGCCACTTCGCGGACCGCTTGCTGAATATCCAAATAGATGCTCCGCAGCGCACCGGCCAACGCGACATCCAGCTGCTTCTTGGTCGACTCGGCGAAGTATTGCAACCGAGCTTGGAGCATGGCCAGCTCTTCTTGCCGTTGCCCAAACGCTTCCGTTCCGGGCTTCAGTTGCTCTTGCAGCGCGCGGCCCTTTTTCTCGATTTCGTCCTGTCGGGCGGTCGCTTCTTCCTTGAAACGCTCGCGGCGGGCATCGAATTGCGCTTCGAGCTCGGCGGTCCTGAGGTATCGTTCCGAGGCCAGCGCCACATTCACCACGGCAGAACGACTCCCCAACTCCGCGGTCGCGGGCTGTTGCGTCATGGTCGATAGCGTGAGCATGGTCCCGAGAAGTTGCATCATCATGTTCTTTCTTGCTCCTTATCTGAAAAAAACAGGACGGGGCACATTTCGGTGTGCACGGCCCTGAGAGAACCGCAATTGACCATCCGCTCAGGCCTAGCGGCGTTCGCTCCTTAGTGCCCGGACATGTCCATCACCGTCACGCCTTCAGGTGCCTTGAAGACGAACCGGTCGGCGGCGATACCATTGTTGAACTTGAGGTCCGTGTAGGCCATTTCCTGCGTCGGCTTGCCTGATTTGTCTACCGACACGGACTTAATCATCATCCCGGTGCCCTGATCGTAGTAAGAGACCATCTTGCCCATCGTGGCCCCGCTGGAGTCCTTTGGCGTACCCTCGATAACGAAGCAGGTTCGCCCTTCGATGGTCGCGTCGGCCAAGAGCTTGAGCGTGTACTGCTTCTCCATCCGTTCGAACGAGGCTTTATCGCCACCCCAACTCTTAGGGTCTGATTTACTTTTCATTGCAAAAGGCGGCGCGCCTTTTTGGACGGAAAGCGTATAGAGAAACTCGGCATCATCGATTGAAAGGATCTCGGCGTCGGCCTTGATTTCCTGACCCGCGACCACCTGCACGGAATGCGTCGACATCTCCGTGCGGAACCGGCGCTTTTCGCCCTTCGTCTGATACTCAAACGTACCCGTCCCATCGGTCTTGATGCTCATGTCGTTCGTATCGATCCGCTGTTTCATCGCGAACTTCGCGGAGACGGATTCGACCTTGCCCCAGGCTTGGACGATACGTTTCTGGGCGGCGTCCACCCGCTCATCCGCCACCGCCGCCACGCTCGTCGCCAACATCAACCCTACCGCCATCGCCCCCAGCTTGACTGATTTCATCATTTTCGACCTCTTCTTGCCTTATTCCTGTTCTGACGGAACCCGCCCAGTCATCTGAGCTTCCCATCGTTCCACATCACGCCGACCGCGGATCATAAACGCAAATGGAGCAATGATGAACCCTCGCCGGACGCTGTTTCCTGTTTCGATTTCAAACCCCGCGGCGTGCCGTTCAGAGCCGTTGGCGCCAGCCTACGGACCGTCTGCGGCAGGATGTCACCGGGCTTGCGCCACGGTGCTCCGAAAAGCGGGTGCCCCTACAGGACGTGGGGGTGCCGATGATTTCGCGCACGCCAGAATACGAAGCCCATCTGGTGCGGACACCGCAGCGCGAAGGCTTGAATCAGTAGGGAAATCGGGGGTGGGTCGGTCACCTGCCTCGGCTACCCCACCTCCAAAAGGAGGTGGGCCACCCACTGAGCCCTTTTCCGACCAATCCGGGCGGGTTCTCTTTCCCGAGATTGCCGTGTCGGGTACAAAGTAGCGTGTCGATCAGAAGCGTGATGCCGCCCGTGCGGTTGCCACAAGAAAACAGGAAGGCTTGCCATGCTAACACCATACGCCCCGGAATCATACGTCGATTTTAACGCCGAAGAGCCTCGCCAGAAGATGCTCGCGGCACTGAGTCAGGTCAAAAGCGAACTTGGGCGGGAATATCCCCTGTGGATCGGTGGCGAGCCGGTCATGACCGGGGAGACCTTTACGTCGGTCAGCCCGGCCGACCCCGATCGCGTGGTTGGCGTCATGGCCAAGGCCAACACCGATCTGGCGGATAAAGCCGTACGCAGCGCCCACGATGCCTTCGCCGCGTGGAGCCACTACGATCCGGACGCGCGGGCGAGGATTCTCATCAAAGGGGCGGCCATCATGCGCCGCCGGATCTATGAGCTTTCCGCGTGGATGGTCTTTGAGACGAGCAAAAGCTGGATCGAAGCCTATGCCGACGCGTGCGAGGCCGTCGATTTTCTGGATTTCTACGGCCGCGAGATGATGCGCCTGGCCGGGGCCCATCCGGTGACGCCGTTTCCCGGCGAGGAAAACGAGCTACGGTATATGCCGCTCGGCGTGGGCGTGGTGATTCCGCCCTGGAATTTCCCGCTGGCGATCT
>CAZYXP010000105.1:5209-12601 GCA_964651325.1 uncultured Phycisphaeraceae bacterium | reverse complement strand
ACCAGCATAACCGCCAGGATTCCTTGATTCCCCTTTAGCCTCATCGCTTGCCTCCGTTCGCCGAGGTCTGTATGCGGCGAGCGAATTGCCACCGCGAGACCCAGCTTTGCCTCTTACCCCTCGTTCGCCTTCCCGCACACCGCCATTTCGGTGACCGAGCCCGCTGGGCATCGATACCGAATGGGCGTCGATACCGAACCGGCACGCCCAATTGTCCTCCACCTCCGATAATACCCATTATCACAATCTCAGACAAGCCAGCTGAGCCGAAATCTCGGGATTCGGACAGGCCATGCTGCGTGGGTACGGAACAAGCGCCCGGATTCGAGCCTCTCCGGGGGCAGAATAACTCAAAGCGAGATGCGATTGGGAGCCTGGGACCGCGAAAATGTTGCTCGATCGGCAATTGCCTTCGTCCGATATGGCGCGTAGAATAGAGAGTGGGTATAGTAGGGTTTTCCCTGGGGATCGGTGATACCGTGAACGATTGGTTTGAGGCTGAAAAACGCATCGAGCGGGCCCAGCAACTCTCTGAGTCCATGCGGTGGTCTGAAGCGCTCGCGGAGATCGACGCGGCCTTGGCCATCAACCCGAACAACGGGTATTGGCATGCTCAGCGGGGGTTCATTCTGGAGGAGCTCGACCGCACGATCGACGCCGTCTCGGCCTACGAGCGCTCTCTGGAGATTGAATCGGACGATCAGGAAATCAGCCTCGCCCTCGGCGTCTCGCTGATGCGTGTCGGTCGGATCGCGCGAGCGCTGGATATTTTCGAATCCTTGGCGCGGATGTATCCCGATTGGGAGCCCGCGTATTGCCACCGAATCGCCGCCTATACAGAACTTGGCCGCCATGACCAGGCCGAGCAGATGTTTTACCTGGCTCAGGAAATAGACGACACGTGCCCCCATTGCTTCTTCCACATTGCTGAATCGCTCGCGATTCGCGGCGAGATTGAAAAGGCCATTTACTGCTGGCGCAAGGTGCTCGATATGGAGCCGGATTACGTCGGTGTCAACCGGCGGATCGCCCAGGCCCATCGCGCCAGCGGGGACCTCGAGCTCGCCAAGGAATTCTTCGTTCGAGAGCTTCGCGACGACCCCGGCAACGTGGATCTTCTGTACGATCTGGCGGAGTTGGCCCTGGAAGCCGGTGAAATCTCCATGGCGACCGCAAAATTCGTCCAAATCCTCGAATTGCAGCAAGACCATGTCGAAGCGCGGTTCGCCCTAGGCAAAATAACGCTGATCCAAGGCAAGGCGGAGGAAGCGTTGAAGTGCTTCCAGGCGATAGAGCCCTCTGACTTGAGCGAGGGCATGCTTCCTGAATTTGAACGACGCGTGGGGGAGGCGCTCGTTGGGCTTCGCAAGTACGACGAGGCCACGCGGCACTTACGCAAGTCCGTGGAATCCGACCCACAGAACAACGACACAATCACGGCGCTCGGCTCGTGCCTGCTGATCGACGGAAAGCACAGCGAGGCGGCGGATTGTTTCCGGCGCGTGCTCACCAAGGTGCCGGACCATGCTCCGGCGCACCACTTCCTTGCGTTGAGTCTGCTTCAGTCTGGACAAGTTGAGATCGGCGTGCAGCACTGCCTCGAGGCCGTTCGGCTTGCACCGGACATGGTGGCGGCTCGATGCAACGCCGTGGCGGCGCTCATGCGGCTGGGTCGTTGGTCCGAGGCGCGGGCTATGATACGGAAAGCCCAAGAGCTTGACCCGAAGAACGAGGTCGTGGCCAGAATCGCCAAGCGAATGTGGCGCTACAGGATGGCGTATGCATGGCAGTCCATCACGAGGCCATGGCGATCACTCTTCGGCTCGGCTAGCTAGAATCGCGCGACAACCCATATTAACATCCACTAGGATTGCTCGCCCCACAGCGTTGAGTTGCCTCGATTTTCGACGGCGAGGCGGGTGGCTCGGTGGTTGAGCGCGGTCTGATTTCCTTCGGAAAGCATGAAATCTGCCCTTAGGGGCTTGCAACCAAACCGTCTGGCGATTCATATAACAAGGTGTGTAGCGATCGCGTCGCGCATTGACGTGGCCTGATCTTCAATTGGATTCTGGTTCGAACGGGTAGGACGAAAATGATTCCGCAAAGAGCGTACTCGGTTCAATTCGTGATGTTTGGTTGCCTTCTTGGTGGGATTGGGGCGAACGCTTACGGTCAGAGCACCAAGAAGGACGCGCCGTCTGGTTTCGACAAGACGTCTGCAACAGTTGAAGCCATCATGACGCAAGCGGTGAAGAACATCGGCGTTCGCTACAACCTCAATGAGCATCAGCTCAAACAGACCGACGAGTTAATGAAACGCGACGTCCGGCGCTTCTTAATCGACCACGAGAATGAGATCTGGCCGGCCATTCGAAGCATCATCTCCTACGGCATGGGAACCAAACCGCCCTCCGATCCTGAAGAGGCCAAGCGATTCGCCAAGACGGCACGTCCACTTGTGGAGTTGGCCAAGGAGGCCATTTTCGGAGCCAACGAGGAATGGCGAGACATCCTCAGCGACGAGCAAAAGAAGGTGCATGATTACGACATGCGCGAGATGAGAAAGACGTTTGACCACATCAACTCCAGTTTGACCTCGTGGGAAAGCGGATCGGGGAAAAGCGCCCCGATCTTTCCGCCGGCGCCGGTGGCCGATGGTTCGGAACCACCCCAGCCATCCAGGCCGCGTATCAGGGTCACCAATCAAACCAGTATTGTTTCAACGCCCGACCCGGGCATCCTCGAGACCATCACGGAAGAATTCATCAGGGAGTATCACCTCGACGGGGCACAGGTCACCGCCGCCAGGTCCATCCTGGTGGAGTTCGAGCGCAAAGCGGAGAGCTTTACGGCCTCGAACAAAGATGCGTTTGCGCGGATCGCCGCGGACATGGAGAAGGCAGAACGCGCGAGAGACACCAAGGCGAGAAAGGCGGCCGCCACAGCCCATAAGGACTTGCTTCGGCCGTTCTATCGAATCATCGAGGAAATGCAAGATCGTTTGCGCGGCCTGCTGACTTCGGGTCAAATCGAACGCTACGAAGCAAAGCGCACCCCGAAGACCGACAAGCCCGAGCCAGCCAAACCGAGCCCCAAAAAGAAGCCTCGAAAGACCCCACCACCGGCAGGAACGCCGTCCGAAAAGTAGGCCACAGAAAAAACGGACTGGCTCCGCGCGGCACCCGTACATTCGGATATGCCGCGACCGCACGAGAATGCGTGGCCGCCCCGCCACAGCGGAGGGCCACAGTGCTAGATGGATGGCCCCGTGCGCAGCACCCGACAAGTATCCTGAAGGCGTACCAACGCCCGCTGAGGCCAGCCCTACGAATCGGTTCCGATAAAAATCCGCCCCCATCAGAAGCAGCGTTTGTCTTGCCTCCTAATGCTCATCCCATGCAACTTTCCTTGCCGACGGCGCGCTCGGTTATTTGCCCACGGCCAAAGTGAATCCTAAGATTTATTAGACGCGACCCGAGCGACCTCGCTCGAGGCAGCGCGATTGGACCGATGTTGCAGCTCGTTGGGCGCGAGGAAGCCGTACTGATGAAACCCATTCGCAAAAACCATCCCCTGCGCATACTCTTCCAAGGGCTCGTTGAACACGCGTTCTGCACTGAAGTGGGGCTGTGCAATCCGCGTCTTACCGAATACCTGACGGATCTGCTTGTGGAGTTCACGCACGTAGATCGATTGAAGCTGATTTCAAGAGCCGAAGGCAAGCATCTAGAGCAGATTGCAAGCATGTTGACCGCGGCTGAAACGGAAGACGAGCCCGCGAGCGGCAATCGAACGGAACGCGACCGCCGGATTTATCGGCATATCGGAGACTTCACGTTGTTCTGGGCCGGCGTTTACCCGGAACAGCTAAAGCACACCGGCCTGGCGCCGGGGAATGTCCTTCAAACTTACGCGTCGCGAGGAAAAAGATCGTACGCCATGGTTTCGGAGCTGGCCCGTGAAGATGACATCATCCCGGCATCTCTGTTCAGGCATCTCAGTGAGGACTTCGAATGCTGCCTCTACGGCCTCGGCCTGGTGCGGCGCGGTTGGGAGTTCGGCCCGACCCATCCAGGCGACTTCGCGTCATAGTGCAATCGCTGAGGGGATCACCACCAGGGGGCGCCGTGCCCACCGTTGCCCTTCGATCAGAGTTTCGATTTCCCGCTTGCGACAAACCAGCCATCAGCGGGCGTCAGCTACGAAAAAGGCCGCATGCGCCTGAAGTAGCGCACGCGGCCTATGGTTGTCATCATTCGGTAATCGGCCGGCTACTCTGCAGCGGCCACGCGGTGCCCGTTGGAATCGAGCTTACCCATCGGACCGTCATAGGTGCCTTTGATCTGGTCGCCGTCCACAACCCCACGGTATTTGAGTTCCATGTCGGGCCCCATCGATCGCACAAAGCTGAACGAATCGCCGACCAGCTTGAGCTTGGTCATTTTCATTTCCCGACCCTGGCTTTTCCAGACGCCGCGGCAGCGATCGCCATCCATCGTCAGCACCATAGTCGCACCCATAGCGCGCTCGCCGAGTTGGGTCTTCATTGCCCACTCTCCCAAGACCGATGAAAAGTCTCCGGCTGCCCCATCGTCCGCGCTGGATCGTTGGCCTATGCGCCCCACAAGCTCTTTGTAAGCCGCCAGATCACGCAACGAATCCAGGTCGCTGTCTGCTTCCAGGTGCTTCAAGTCGCGGTATCCGGCATCGACAGATCTGGAAAGCCAGGTCATCGCATCCTTCTTGTGGCCCAGCAACGCGTGGGCACAGGCGATGTTGTAGAGCGTGTTCACGCTCTCCGGATCGAGGGCATAAAGTTTGTCGCCGACCTTCAGCGCCTTGGCGTACTCCGCTCCTTGCAACGCGCGCATGAAATCCATCTGGAGCTGCGCGAAATCGGGCGTATCCTCTTCCTCAACGACTTCGGGCTCGTTGCCTGTTGCCTTGTACGACGCCAGCCATGTGTCAGCCTTGCGTATCGCGGGCTTGAAACCCCATGGGCCCCGCGCCGCAGCCACGCCGAGCCGGCCGTCCTTGCGTACGAGGTAGATGCGATCGGGCCAGCCCTGGTAGGCATCCGCGGTCGCATTATCCATGCCATCGATCAGGCAGGGGATGGTCAGCTTCTTGTCCTTGGTCAGCCGATCGGCCACCGCGCATCGCTCGCCGAACGTCTTGTGCTCTTTGATGCCCAGCTCCGATGCATAGGGCACAGGAAACGAGTCGTCTTCAGCATGCGCTTCGCTGATGTAAACGATGTAGAACTCGGCAACGTCGCGATACTCCTGATACATCCGCTCCATTTCGCCAACCTGGCGAAGGAAGGGCGGTCACGTATAGCTTCCGAAGAACAGCACCACGGGTTTTTCCTTCGCAAACGATGCGAGCTTCACGCGCTTGGTGTGATCGTTTAGCCGGCGAAGATCAAAGCCGGGGGCCTCTTGGCCCACACGCGGCGCCGGGGGCCGCGGAGCTCGAGCTTGAGCGCGAGGCTGCGAGGTTTTCTTCGCGCCGCTGGGACCAGCGCATCCCACCACAGCAACGACACCGATCAACCCCACCGCTGAAAACGTAAGAACCCTCTTAAATGCTGGCATTATGACACTCCCAAAAAACCACTTGGATGCGGCCCGGCGCCGCACGCTCACCCTTTTGAGTGCAAAGTATCATCAACGGGCGCGTGGAATCAATACCCCTTCGCGCGAAAACAGCGCGAAGGGTTCGGGGCGAAAGGGCTGCTTGCGCGAGAAACGCGTCAAGACGCCTAGTATGGGCAACCATCCGGCATCGGCGACCGCGAACGCCGACAAGTAACCACAACTGCATACAAATGGAGATTTGGTAGAATCGCGCTATCATTGTGCTTTTGTTTGGTTGACAGAAAGGACCACGCATGACCGTTTCGATTCGCCGCGCGATGTTGGTCGCCGTCGCCACGTTCTCGGTGCATGTTGGCACGCCGGTGGCACTCGCGGAGTGCTTCAGTCCAAGCGTCGGTCCGGACATCGTGGTGGGGGAAATCCCGATGCTCTGGAAGTGGGGCACCGTGAATGGCATCACGGGTTACTCCATGTCCACCGATTCCTGCAACTTCGGGGATACCGGCATCCCCTTCATCGAGCATTCGACGCAACATCCGATCATCGCCCAGAACATGTACCGCGTCAAACAGGGTCGGATCGAGCAAATTGGCATGGGTTGGGTCAAACACACGTTCGGCGCAGCGGCCAACACGACGTGCTGCTTCTGCGACAACCCCAATTCCTTCCAGATGCTTGGCCCCGGCTGTTCGGACCCCTATGACGCCGGCACCAACGGATCCCAATCGCGGCTCGGGCCTCGCTCAGATATCAACCCGTTCACGGGTGATTTTCAGTACCCCTACACTTGGCAAGGCCAAGGTGGTGACGCTATATACAAACGGCTTCAGGTACACGAAGCGGATCTCGACCCGGCGCTCAACCCAGACGCACAGTATTTCGTCGAGGTACAATACATCACACCCAGTGAAGCGGGTACGGGCAATCAATTCAACAACGTCTCCTACCGCCCGGCCCTCGTCGGTGCGCACGACGAGAACGGGTGGGTGATGAACACCACAGGCCAGACCATTCGCAAGAAGCCGGCGGTCTCCGTGTGGAAAACCAGCGACCCGTCTGTCAACTTCACCAATGTGGATGTGCCCGATGACGGGCGGCTGATCCTGGCGTTCAAGACCTCAGACAATGGCGACGGAACCTGGCACTACGAATACGCGATCTACAACATGAACTGCCATCGTTCCGCCTCCGGGTTTTCCGTGCCGATTCCTCCCTTGGTGACTGTCACCAACGTCGGCTTTCACGACGTGGATTCCCATAGTGGAGAGCCGTTCGACACCACCGACTGGACGGCGACGGTTACAGGTCAAGAGGTCCAGTGGGCAGCCGCATCGTTTGCCGAAAATGCTGACGCCAACGCCCTTCGATGGGGAACGCTCTACAACTATTGGTTCGACGCGGATACCGCGCCCACCGATGGTGAAGTCACACTGGGTTTGTTTCTACCCGGAAGCCCGGATTCGATGACGGCCATCGCGGCGGTGCCCAAGGATTTCTGCTTGCTGTCGCCGGAGTGCTATCCAGAATGCAGCATCGTGCCCAGCGGCCTCCTGTGGTTTGAACTCTGCCATCGCGGCCCGGACATCGAAGGTTTCCCTGAGTGCAACTGCAACGACTTCGACAGCAATGGCTTCGTGGACCTGCGCGATTTCGCCATGTTCCAGCTGGCGTTCAGCGGCGAGGAACAATAGACGCTTGTGTACGCCCGCGAGGGTGCCCAATCTGACGCACCGCAACCTAAGGTAAACCTGTAGCCCAGCCGCCCTCGGCTGGGTGACTGCACTTGCCAGCC
>CAZYXP010000105.1:0-5109 GCA_964651325.1 uncultured Phycisphaeraceae bacterium | reverse complement strand
GCCGCTGTGCTACACGGGCCGCTCGGCGCAAAAAGACGCACCCCGGTCGCGCTTGTTCCCTACGCCCCTACTCCGGCGCAGTTCCGAATGATTCGTGGAATGGATAGGTCGCCTCGTGCTTGAGCTCAAGTACGTGATTGACCTCGATATCCCGATGGGTCTCCTCCTTGCCGTCGGGCCACATGATCGACACAGAGTCGATGATTGGGGCGTCGCCCAGTCCGAAATGGAGCGTTAGCTCATCTTGTGAAAGGTACGAGGAACTCGCCCCCATCTGGGCGACCTGAGTGCGGCCTTGAGCGGCAACGGCCACCCTCGCCCCCAACGCGAACGTGTTGCCGCCGCTTTGGCGAAGCCGGATTCGCAAGAAGTTGCCAGAACCCGCCGACTCGTTTCTCAAAACAATGGGCCGGCCACCATGCACGCCAAGGATCAAGTCTACGCGTCCGTCGTGATCAAGATCGGCCTGCGCGCCGCCGCGCCCGACAAACGGCGAATCGAGCGCCGGTGCCGAAGCGCCGGCTACATCGACGAATCCGTCGTCACCCCGATTCCACATCATGAAGGACCGTTGCGCGACCAGTTGGCTGTGGTCGGCCGCACGCTCGAGCGTACTGCCGTTGACCAGCCAGAGATCGCGGCGTCCGTCGTTGTCAAAATCACAAAAACCAGTCGCCCAGCCAACCATATCCAGCGCCACCTGCCCGAACCCCAGCGTGTCTCCCTCGTCCATGAACCACAGCCGCCCCCCCTCGCTGTCGCCGAGCAAGCGATCGTGCGTCATGTTTCGATAAAGCGCATTCTCCTGCGCGATCCAATGCGTGACCAAGAGATCTTGATCCCCGTCGTCGTCGATATCCGCCGCGGCAATCCCCATCGCGCCGCGATAATCCGCGGCCAGCGACGCCGCGCCGACATCCGCAAAGGTTCCGTCACGTTTGTTTCGGTAGACACCGTTGTTGGATACGTCGTTGGCGACGTAGAGATCCGCCCAACCATCGCCGTTGAGATCGACCCAGCTCGCCGACAGGCTTCGGCCGCCGGAATCCTCCAATCCGGCCTCCTTGGCGACCTCGGTAAACGTCTTATCCCCATTGTTTCGAAACAGCGCATTCGTCTGTGGCAGGTAGGCGGATGGATTCAGCGTGTAGGGTTGCTCTGTCGAATACTGGCGCTCGGCGATGTCCCGATCTTTTTCCCGATACACGAACGCCACATAGTTGCATACGTAGAGATCGAGATCGCCGTCGCGATCGTAATCCGCCCAGGAGCTACCGGCGCTGAATCGTTCATCCTGAACCCCCGCCTGATGCGTGACATCAACAAACGTACCATCGCCGTTGTTCTCGTAGAGCGCGTTCGCGCCGAAGGCGGTCACATAGAGATCGAGATCGCCGTCGCTGTCGTAATCGCCCCACGAGGCCCCCATCCCATAACCGACAAACCCCACGCCCGTCTGGCCGGTAACGTCAACGAATCGGCCCCCTGCGTCATTGCGGTAGAGCCGCGACCGGCCGTTGATCCGATCGAGCGCCGCGCCGGGTACGGCGTTGCCCGCACAATTGACGAAGAACACGTCATCAAACCCGTCGCCGTCGAAATCGCCCACCGCGATCCCCGAACCCATGTCTTCAGGCAACACCGATGCGCGCGTCGCGGGGAAATGGCGAAATTTCATGCCCATCTGATCCGTGACGTCCGCGAACGAAATGGGAACGGTTTCAGGCTTGACTGACTTGGACAATACGCTGGTCAAGCTTTCCATGTCGGCACCGGCCGCCGGAACGGCCTGGTCGGCCGGCTGACTCACAGCCATGATGATGCCCACCACGGCCACGGAACCCAACAGGCTCAACCAGCCCCACTTAGCAAGGAGCCGTCGCCGCTTGTCCAACCGTCTGGGTCCGTTCATCCGCTCGTCGCCCCCAGTTCGTCGCCCACCCTGTTTACCCAATAGACCCATGCTAACACATCTTGCCATCTGCGAGAGAATCACCCAAGACGCCGCATACAACCTGTTTCTTGGGTAGGTATTATGCAACGTCGAACCATATTTCGGCCAACGAAGCACGCTCGATCACACGGAGCGAAGCTCAGTGATGTTTAGGAGACACAGATCGCCGCCCGGCCGGAGTAGACCGCCGAGTAACGGATCCGTGACAGAATCGGCGGCTGTGCGTTAGCAGGCTGAAAGCCTACCCTATAGTAGCCGGGGGCAAGCGAAGCGCCGCCCCCGGGGCGCCGGCGCTTCCCCTCCGGCCCCGTATGGGTCATTTTTCACTGCGGGGTTCCGCACCGCGACGTCAAGCCGACCCTTACAGGATCGATTCGGTGGATCGTTCCGTGACCGTGGGCCGGGTGAGGCGGACCCACAACTACTGTAGATCAGCCTTTCAGTAGGTTGGAGCAAGAACTGCACCGAAGCTTCCAAACCCGCAGCGGCCAGTATTCGCGCGTGTACAACTAGGCCTTCCGACCCCGCGCACTCTTCTTGGTCTTCTTAGCCTTCTTGGCCTTCTTGCTCTTCTTGCTTTTCTTAGCTTTCTTGGATGCGGCCTGCTTCTTTGTTGCTAACTTGGTAGTCTTGGACCTGGGGGCGTGGCGCGCGGTGCCGGGCGCGTTGGCTACTTTGGCAATCGAAGTCCTTGTCAAAAACGCAAGAAAGCCTTCCGTAATGCGCTTGTAGCTCTTGTGCCCACCGCAAGGGTTGGCATCGTTGCAGATCGTGTTGCCAAACGGGCACGGCTTTTGGGTGTCGGAGAATTGCGGATCAAACGGCGCGACGATGTCAAGCAATCGAACCCGATCGGGGCTTTGCTTGAAGCGGAACCCGCCTTTTTTTCCCCGAGTCGCATCAAGAATGCCTCGCCGAACGAGGGTGCCGAGCACCATCGAAAGGTACTTCGCGGGGATACTTGTGTGCCGCGCGATCCGCGGCCCGGATACGGGCCAATCGTCTTCCGTCTGGGTTATGTAGACCGTGGCCTTGAGGGCGTACTCACCCGTTCTATTCAACATGGGTCAACCACTCCGGCGTCAAAAAATCGTAGGTATTGCGATATAACTATATGGGCAAACTGAACGCGCGCCAAGCGCATTGGCATGCAATGTCAAGCCCTTGGACATGAGCCACCTAACCCCTTCGGCGGGCGAGCACGCCGCGAACCTGCGTTTCATGGCAGCTTGAGCTAAACCGGGGGCAAGGCCGGCTAAACTCAACCGTGCACGATACTCGGTTCGCTCATCTCCTCATCGGCCGGACCGGATGGGACCCGAGACAGGGCAATCGGGAGATTGTCGGCCCCCGGGGTCCGCCGGCTAGCGCCTGCGGCTCTGACTTGGTGCATCCATCCCGCCGGCAACGTCACGACCCCCGGCAGCCGCGCCGGCGCCCTTGGAAGTTGTGACCGGGTTGCCGTTGGGGTACCATGGGGGGCGCACCGTCGTGATCGCGATAAGAATGCTTGACTAGGCTAGCGCCGAAACGACGGTTTGGCAAAACGGTGGCCATGGTGGCTGCGCGCTTTTGCATGCTGCTATGGGTTGTGCTGTGCCGGGGGCCGAGTGAATGCTACCCAAGTCGAGTGAGCGAGTGGCAAGAGTCTTCAAGATTGCCAACGAGATTGCGCGAGAGTTCGATCTTGAATTCGTGGGAACCGAACACCTCCTGCTGGCCATCCAGCGAGAGAGTACCGGTATCGGGGCGGCCGTGTTGATCAGGCGCGGGATCACCAACGGAAATCTGATTGAAGAAATCGAGAACCTGGTTAAGAAGCAACTCGAAGAAACCTGGGTGTTCGGACGCCTGCCGGGTACCCCGCACTATCGAAACGTGATGGCGACCGCCATCGAACAGTGCCGCCAACTCGAATCCAACGAAGTTTGCACCGAGCATATTCTCCTCGCGTTGCTAAAAGAAAAAGGAAGCGTCGCACAGAAAGCACTCAAGGCCCTCGGGCTAACCCATCAAGACGCCAAATCGGATGTGCTGGCCCTCACAAGCGGATAGCGGTTACAGAAGAGACCGCCGCGAAATGGGGTAGCGGCCGTGAGCCTCTGGCTGATAGCTGACGGCTTCTTCAACTACGGATAGAATTTGCCCATCATGCGCGGGAACGGGATCGTTTCCCGGATGTGCTTGAGGCCGCAAATCCACGCGATCGTCCGCTCGACGCCGAGCCCAAACCCGCCGTGCGGCACGCTGCCGTAGCGACGCAAATCTAAGTACCATTCGTAGTCTTTCTGCGGCAGACGTTCTTCTTTGATGCGCGTCACGATTCGGTCCAGATCCTCCTCGCGTGCGCTGCCGCCGATGATCTCTCCGAAGCCTTGCGGAGCAAGCAAGTCGAAGTTTTCCACCAAGCGAGCATCATCGCGATCCTGACGCATGTAGAAGGCTTTGACCGATCGCGGGTAGTGTGTCACGAATGTCGGTCGATCGTGAAGGCGCGAGATGATCGTCTCGTCGGATCCGCCCAGATCGCTGCCCCATTCGAACTTAGCGGCCAATTCCATGTGGTGGGGAATGTTGCGAATCTGCTCCACGAGATCGGAACGCTGCTCGCGGGCATCCATCAGCTCGGCCGCTGCCTTATCTTTTTGCCACTGCTTGCCACCCCCCTTGGCTGTGGCTTCCAGCGTTTCGATGCGGCCGGCCAGCTCCTCGACTTGAGCCTGCTTCTCCCGCAAGTCGTTTTCGAGAAGCTCCTTGGCCTTCGGCCCGCGGAGCAAGTCGGCTGCCTCGGAATACGTCAATCGAACGAAGGGCGCCTTGATGGCTTCCAGCGCGGCCACATCCCGTCCCAATTCCACAAGATCCTCCCGATGGTCTGCCAGCACGCGCTGCACGATCGAGCTGATGAAATCCTCCGCCAGGCCAATGACATCATCAAGGTCCGCATAGGCGATCTCGGGCTCGACCATCCAGAATTCGGTTAGGTGCCGGCGGGTCTTGCTTTTTTCCGCCCGAAAGGTCGGGCCAAAGCAATAAACCTTGCCGTGGGCCATGCAGGCCGCTTCGACATAAAGCTGGCCTGTCTGCGCGAGGTACACAGGCTCGCCGAAGTAATCCACTTTGAACAAGGTTTGCGACCCCTCACCGGCGGCCGG
>CAZYXP010000104.1:0-12725 GCA_964651325.1 uncultured Phycisphaeraceae bacterium | reverse complement strand
GCCGGCACAGCCCCCGCCCTTTGATTTGAGGCCGTGAAAGTGTCGCCGGCGCGCGGGCACCCGCTTGCTTTGCGACGGCGATCGAGACGTCCGCCATACCGTGCGGGTCGTAGTTGCGGTAGAATTTTGCGAAACGGTCCCACTGGCTGACAAAGCGTTTTTCATATTCGGGGGCATCGGAGCCGATCCGCGGCAGGTGCCAATCTACTAGGGAAGCCTCGACGTTGAACGCGATTTCACTCAGCGAACCGAAGGACTCCATCCCGGCACCGAGTGTCGCGCTCACCTTGCATCGGCTGCCATGAAGCGATCCTTCGAAATCGGCGGTCAAGGTGTCGGCGGCCACAGAGATCGTGCCGCGGACCTGTTTGAATTGGAGGTAGCGGCGCTCCAGGGAGAGCGGTTTTTCCTTGTCGTTCACCGGGATGGAAAGCGAGGCGCCATTCAGCTCGATGAGCGCCGACGAAGGGTCGGATTCGCCTGAGCCGAGATTGAGGTGGTAATCTTTTACGCGCATGCTGCCTTCAAGGCCCAGCAGATCGCACCATTGCCCCGCTTGCTGCGACCGCGCGGACACGGCCACAATGACCGACTCCAGCGAGACCCACGGCAGACCGCCTCGGACATTTTCGACGTGCCCGGTATCCAGATGCAACCGCGCCCTTCCGCTCGCCTGCCGTCGAACGCCGCTCTTCCAGACGATGTCGTACTGTTGTGCCGACCTCTCGGATGGGATGCCGCGCGCTGAGAGTACGATCTGTTCCACAGTACGCGCGCCGTGCTTCTCACGATAGACCATTTGAAGCTGTGCGTCGCGAAGCTCGATGGAAGGCCAATCGAAACGGTCTTGGCTTGAGCCCGGAGCTTGTATTTTGAAGAATCCTGTGAGGTTGGTGCCGCCCTCGGCCACGTCACGGACGATGCGGCACGCCGGTTCGAGCGCGACGACCGAGCGAATGCGCCATTGGCCCGAAAACATGGACCACCGATCATGATCGAGACGGAGTTTGCGGCAACTGAACGTCGGTTGGCGGTCTGTTTCACCGTGGGCTGCGGACGGTTTCGGGTCGGAGACGGTCACGTCCCACAGCGTGATCCCTTGAAACCACGAAAAGCCAGCCGCGCCGATATGGACGTCACCCCGCGCGAAACGCTGCAGGTATTGGGTAGCTAAGGCGCGAACACGATCGGGCGACGTCAGATCACAGTAAACGACGTAGCCCAGCCCCAATGCGGCTGCAAACAGCGAGATCAATGAGACGCGGATCCATCGACGCACAGGGCTTTTCGGCGTGGGTTGGCTTCGCTTGCTACTCACCATGATCGCGGCCTATGGCTAGACGCCCTTCCTGTCTCGTGCGCATCCGGCGCGTGAACCAGCCTATCCCGTGGATCATCCCGGCCGCTGCCAGGATTTCAATCAGCGGCATCGCGGGAAGTCGATACCGCACGCTTCCCACAAAGACCGCATGCACGAGGCACACCACCAACGCAGGAATAAGAAGCATGGTCACCGTCCGCCAGCCATCACCCTCTTGGCCTCGTTTCGTCACAATGATACTGCCGACGCCAGCAAATACGAGGATCGGAAGCGTCCATGCCGCCGAAACCCAGCGGATCGACTTGGACTGATACGTGCCGACGTTGGGGAGCGGATTCCACGTACGGGCCAACTTGGTTCCAGCCAGCCTGAACATGCGTCCGGGATCATCACGGATGGCCGCTATGGACGCCTGCTGAAAATAGCGGTTCCATTGCGTTTCGGTCAACGATCGCACGGCCTTGCTCTGTTGGACATCGCCAAGGTTGCTGCTTCCATCCGCCCCCGGACGCACCCCGTCGTAGAGCGACACGCCGCCGCGCGTCGTCAGGAATTTCCATTCGCCGATGACGGTGTGATTGCGATAGGCCCAGGGAAGTAGCGCGATGACCACGATGCCACCTGTAAGCGCCAGCCCGCCAAGCGTTTTGATATCGAACCGGCGCACAACCCAGATCGACCACAACAACGCACCCACAAAGGCCAGGCCCGCTTCGCGCGCATGAACCACAAAGGCGGCCGCCAGGCCGATGGCGATCCATCGGCGACAGGGCACCCCGACCCCCCGGTCAACAAAAACGCCGGCACTCGCCCGCCAAAGCAGGAGCAGCGCGACAAGGAAAACCGTTTCGGTTAGCAGCAGCGAGGAAAAGAACACGAAGAACGGGTCAAGCGCTACGACTAGACCTGCCACGTAGGCGGTTTTGCGATCCAGGAGCCGACCGGCCAGCGAAGCCGCAAGGACTGGAATCAGCGCGCCGAGTATCCAGTGCAATCCCTTCGCAGCGATCACGCCCCACGGCAGGCGTGTAAACAGGGCCAACATGGTCGGGTAAAGAGGCATGCGGGTGGCTCGAAACCCCATTTCATCGACCAGCCCCGAACCGGTGGCGAGCGACGACGCGATGGTCCAGTATTGCTGTTCGTCCGGGAATTCCAGAGCGGCCGGATCGGCGGCGGAGATTAAGCGAAACGCGCCCCACGCCGCGCGAACCAGCAGCGCGACCAGGAAGAGGCTCCCGTAGAAGCGGAGCCATTCGCCGCGATGGTCGTTGTCGCCTTCGGCGGGCGACGGGGGTTGCATGGGGGGAGCCGCTTCCGGACGGGCGCCACTCGGCTCAGATGGATGGGGCGATTCGATCAAGATTCCAGTGACTTGGCGCTCAGGTGCAGCACCTGCCGGGTGAGTTCGGTGATCTTGACACGATCATCAATGCGATGGCCGATGATCCAAATCGGCCCGAGTTGATCGCACAGCACGGCCGCTCGCTCCCTCGCCTTCGGGGCCACCTTGGTGTCGATCAGGAAGTCGGAGAGCTTCTTGGACCCCGGGGCACCCAACGGAATGAATCGATCCCCTTTTCGGCGCGTGCGCACCACGAGCGGGGGATGCACCGCATCTAGATCCACGAATTCTTCAGACTTCTTCGCCCTTTTGCGAAAAGCGGCCACATCGCCTTCTCTGGCTTGCTCAATGACGCAGTTGATTTCCAAGCGCCGAATAGGAAGTAAGGTCTTTCCGGGCAAGTGCACCGCAATCTCGGGCGAGATTTCCTCGCGCGGTTCGTCGGTGGGCAGGGAGAAGTTGAGGTGGCCGTAGCGTTTCTCGACCGTCATGCCGCCGGGCAACTGAGCCTGGCGACCGCTGGCTGGGTCCGCGATCAAATCCAACACGGAAACCTGATGAGCAAATGAGAAATCCTGTTCGCCCAGGCCGAACGACCGGTAGGCCAAACGGATGATCTCCGCCTGCACGATTCGACTCTTGCGGGAGAGCGCTTCGGCGTTGAGCGTGAGCATCTGATCCGTGCGGGAGACAATCAACGTCGCGAAGGTTCGCTCGACGGTTTCGCGCAGGTATTCCTCGACCCAATGGGCCTGCTCACCAAGCCGGACTAGCGCCTCGCGGGTCTGCGGATTGAAACGCGAGGTGAGCACGGGGAGAACCTCGTTGCGCAGGCGATTCCTCATGGGCTCGTTGGATTCGTTGGTTCGGTCTTCTCGAAAAGCGATCCCCTCGTTAGCCAGATACGCCAGCAGGGTTTCTTTCGTAAGCCCTAAGAGTGGTCGGATCACGGTCACTTCACTACGTGGGCTGAGTGCGCGCGATCGCGGAATCCCGGCCAGGCCGCGTACGCCGGTCCCCCGGATGATGCGCAGAAGAATCGTCTCCGCATGGTCATCGGCCTGATGCCCCAACGCGACGATCTTGGCGCGAGCCTGCAGGCAAACACGCTCGTAAAACGCGTATCGTTCGCGTCGACCGAGCTCTTCGGCGCTCAGGTTTTCCGATTGCGACATGGCGGCGATGTCGCGTGTGTCAATCGTGCAGGGCAGTGCGTGGCTGTCGGCGGCCGCCCGCACGAAAGCGGCGTCTTTCTCCGCCTCCTGTTCGCGTAGCTTGTGATTCAAATGGGCGATATGCAGCTTGAGCTTCCAACCCATAGATTCGTTGAGGCCGAGCAGTAAGTGGAGCAAGGCCATCGAATCGGGGCCGCCGGAAACGCCCACGACCACCGAGGCATCTTGCGGCAGAATTGCATCGCCGGCGAGTTCCTTGGCAAACGACTTGAGCATGAGTTCTTGCTCCTAGGTTCTACGCGGCGGGTTCGCAGCCATGTACCTCATCCGCCCTGTAGCCCACCGGCCCTGTAGCTCAGCCGCCCTCGGCTGAATCCCCGCAAAGACACTGTGGCGGGCTGCCGTGCGTTACAGCCGAATACACAGCGGAGGGCCGCTGTGCTATACCTGGGCCACGGGCTTTGGCCCGCGCGGCCGTGCGAACCCTCACCATTATGGGGCACCTCGCTCTAAATCATACCGGCGGCTTCGAAGATCGTCTCGGACAACGTTGGATGCGGATGGATCGTTCGGTGGATATCGTACGCGACGGCGCCCATCTCCATAGCCAGGACGCATTCGCCGATCATTTCTCCGACGTGCGGCCCCGTCATGCCGACTCCGATCAGCCTCTTGGTTTGCTTATCGAAAATCATTTTCGTGAGCCCATCGGTCCGGCCAATCGCGACCGCCCGCCCCGAAGCGCCCCAGGGAATCTTCTTGATAAGGACATCCAACCCTTGTTCCTTGGCCTGCTGCGCCGTGACTCCGGCCCAGGCGATTTCAGGATCGGTAAACACCACGGCCGGTATGGCGCGCGGCTCAAACACCTCGTCCTTGCCGGCCAGCCGATCGGCCAGCACGAGCCCTTCGTTCAGCGCTTTATGGGCAAGCATGGGATTCCCGATCACATCGCCGATGGCGTAGATCCGCTTGGCCGAGGTCGCAAAATGCTCATCGACTTTGATGAACCCCTTTTCGTCCACGTCAATTCGGGCCTTGGCCAGATCTAGATTGTCTGTGTTCGGGCGTCGGCCCACCGAGACCAGCACATGATCGAATTTCTTTCGTTTGGGGACGTTATTACCTTCAAACGCGACCTCGATGCCTCCCTTGACTTCTTTCATGCCCACGACTTTTGTCTCGAGGCAGATTTCTGCGAAGTCGGAATTGAGTCGCTTGATCAGCGGGCGGGCCAGATCGGCATCGACCCCGGCACAAATGTTGGGCAGCATCTCCACCACGGTTACTTCAGATCCCAAGCCCGCGTAGACTTGCCCCAGTTCGAGCCCGATGTAGCCGCCGCCGAGCACGAGCAGTGACTTGGGCACCTCGCCCAGTTCCAGCGCGGTTCGGGAGGTAAGCACGCGCGGGGAGTCGGGCTGAATCCCCCGAAGAGTGACCGACGTGGAGCCGGTGGCGATGATCGCGCGACGAAATTTGATCCGCGCTGTGCTATCACCGGACACCGAAATGTTCTTGCCGTCGTCAAACCGGGCGGTGCCGCAGATGCGTTCGATCTTGTGCTTCTTGGCGAGCGTGTCCAAGCCGCCGGCGAGCTTGGCAATGACGGTGTCCTTCCAGCCGCGCATGCGATCGATGTCGATCTTGGGCTTGCCGAAGTCGATCCCCTTGTCCTTGGCGCCTGACGCGAGATGAAGCGTCTCAACCATGGCGAGGTAGGTCTTCGAGGGGATGCACCCGCGATGCAGGCAGACGCCGCCCAACTGCGGCATCTTTTCGACCAGCGTCGTTTGAATGCCGTGCTCGGCCGCTCGAAAAGCAGCGTGATATCCGCCGGGACCGCCTCCGATCACCAGCAAATCCGTTTCCTGTGTGAACTCGCCCACCACCATAGAGGATCAATCCTTTCGCTAAGAAGCCGTCAGCGATCAGCCAGAGGGTCACAGCCTTCAAGCCTGATTGCGAGTACGGAGCGTAGCAGCTTTTTCGGCTATGCGTTGCGCCGCGTAACACGGACCCACATTCCAGCTGACGGCTGATAGCACCGCATCGTGCGTCAATCCAATAGGAACTTTGCCGGCGTTTCCAGGTAGCTCTTAATGTCCGTGGTGAACCGGGCGGCGTTGGCGCCGTCCATCGCCCGATGATCAAACGAGACGTTTAGGGGGAGAATCAGGGATTCTTCGAGATTCCCGTCGCGAAGCACGGGCACCTTCTTGGATCGGCCCAGCCCCAAGATCGCCACTTCCGGATAGTTGATGATCGGCGTGCTGAAGGTTCCGCCCAAGGCCCCGACATTGGTGATCGTGAAGGTGCCGCCGCGCAAGTCTTCGATAGCAAACTGATTGGATCGAATTCGATCCGCGATTTCGCGCAAGTTGTAGGCGATGCCGCGCATGGTCAGTTGATCACAATTGCGAATGACGGGGACGATCAGCCCGCGATCTGAATCGACCGCGATGCCGAGATGCACGTACCGCTTGTAGATGATCGCGCCGCCGCTTTCGTCGAACGAGGCGTTGAAGACCGGATGATTGCGCAACGCGATGCAGATCGCCCGAATTACGAACGTCATCACGGTCAGCTTCGGATCGTTGCCCGTGGCCTCGTTGAGGTCTTTGCGCAAATGTTCCAGCTTGGTGATGTCGGCTTCATCTCCATGCGTCACATGCACGGCCGTATAGGCGGATTGAGCCATCCGCTTGGCAATCGTTTTTCGGATTTGAGTGATGGCCACACGCCGCGTGGCGCCGTACTTGTCGGATTCGTCCGTCCCGGCGGGCAGGTCAAGGGAAGCGGCTACGCCGCGAGCCAACGGGATGGCGGGGGACAGCGAAGGCAAAGTTGCCGCGGTGATCGGCGCCACAACGGAAGCAGCCGGCGCAATCGCGGCGGGGGTGGCCCCTGAACCATGATTCTCGACATCCGCTTTCGTGATGCGACCGCCCGGCCCGGTTCCCCTTATCGAGGCAAGATCAAGGCCCATCTCGCGGGCAAGCCGGCGTACCACCGGCGCCGCGGCCACCGAGCCCTTTGCTGCCGGGCGCGGGCTGACGGCAGTCGCGACCGCTCGCGCAGGTTCGACCGAAGGTTGGTCAGGTGCGTCTGCCACGGGTGGGGCGGGAGTCGCGCGGGTTTCCGCTTGCGACGGTGCGGCCGAGGAGCCGTTGTCGAAGGTGACGATGACATCGCCCACGTTGACGACTTCGCCTTCCTTGACATGCACCGTTGTGGCGACGCCGGCATAGGGGGAGGGAATCTCCACCGCCGCCTTGTCGGTTTCCACTTCCATCAGATACTGATCTTCGGCGATGTCCTCGCCCTGTTTGATCAGCAAGCGAATCACCTGAGCTTCGGCGATTCCTTCGCCGAGATCCGGTAGTAAGAATTCCCGTGGCATAAGCGACACTCCAGCAATCTGTTATGTGAATCCGACGATCAACCTTCGCGGGCAATCCGACCGGTTCGGCGGCGGTTGACGCCGAACCGAGCAAGACCCCGTCCGAGGCTGCCGTTGGCCTTTGTCAAAACGCCAACACTTCTCGAACCGCATGGCTGATGCGATCGGCATTGGGCATAAACGCTTTTTCCCGAGCAAAGTAGGGGAAGTGGACATCGAATCCGGTCACGCGCTTGATTGGCGCCTCGAGGTGCATCAGCGATTTTTCCACGATGCGTGCGACCACTTCCGCGCCAATGCCGCACGTTCTAGGCCCTTCATGGACGACGACCGCCCGGCCGGTCTTGGCCACCGAGTTCGCAATGGTCTCCGTATCCATGGGCGAGACGGTCAGAAGGTCGATCACCTCGATGCTCGCGGAATCGCTGTCGGCCAGGTCTTCGGTCGCTTCCAGAACAGGGCGCATCATTGCACCGTAGGAAATAATCGTCAGGTCGTTACCGTCACGCACCACCCGGGCCTTGCCCAGCGGCATGGTTTCCGGCTCCGTGGGCACCTCTTCCTTGAAGCTACGGTAGACAGCCTTGGGTTCATAAAAAATCACAGGCTCGGGCGAACGAATCGATTCCAAGAGCAACGCCCGTGCATTACGCGGACCGGACGGAATCACCATTTGCAGGCCGGGCGTGTGGGCGTAGTAGGCCTCTCGTGATTCGCTGTGATGCTCGACCGCCCGGATGCCGCCACCGTAGGGCGCGCGCATCACCATGGCCATCTGATACCGGCCGCGCGTCCGGTTGTGGAACCGCGACATGTGCTGTTCCACCTGATGAAACGCCTGATACGCAAAGCCGGAGAATTGCATCTCCGTCACGGGCCGAAGCCCATAGAGCGCCATGCCGATCGCGCCGCCGATGATCGCACCCTCGGCCAGCGGGGTGTCGATCACGCGATCCTTGCCGTATTTCTTGAGCAAATTGGCGGTGACCCGAAAAACGCCCTCGTCCTGCCCGATGTCCTGCCCCAAGAGCACGACGGTATCGTCCGTACGCAAGGCATCGTCCATCGCAAGGTTGAGCGAATCCACCATATTCATTATGGCCATAGGCGACAATTCCCTTTCCAGCTACCTAATCCCTAATGATTCCGCGCGCCAACCCGAACCGCGCCAATCCGAACCGCGCCCGTAAGGAAGCGGCCTCTGCGACCACCCCACGGTACGGAAAACCACCCGAGCCGCGGGCCTCAGCCCCCACGTGCTCGCCAAAGCCAGTGGTTTGGAAGAGATTCCACGTGCCATCCACCCGGGGAACACAGCGCTAGCGGCCCTTACCGACGCCCTCGCGCTCCAGTGCCTCGCGGAACTCTTCCCGCTGCTCTTGCAATTCCGCCGGCAGCTCGTGGTACATGTAATCAAACGCATCCAACGGATCGACGTCGCGCGCGGCCTCGTAGCGTTTCACCGCCGCGGCCACCTCCGCAAGAACATCCTGCTCGACCTCGTCGATCAGCTTCTCATCCAGAATACCTCGCCCAACCAGGTACTCTTGGTACCGCGGGATCGGATCCAGCTTCTCCCACTTCTCGACTTCTTCATTGCTGCGATATTTGGTCGGGTCGTCGGCCGTGGTGTGAACGCTCAACCGATAAGTCACGGCCTCGATCAGCGTCGGCCCGCCGCCGTCTTTGGCTTTGGCCACGGCCTCCTGCGTCGCAACGTATACGGCCAGCGGATCGTTCCCATCCACCTGAATCCCGTCGAACCCGTAGGCGACGGCTTTTTGGGCAATCGTGTCGGAGGCGGTCTGGGCCTCCCGGGGGATCGAAATCGCCCACTGATTGTTGCTCACGAGGAAAACTACGGGAAGATGATAGGCTCCGGCGAAGTTCATGGCCTCGTGGAAGTCGCCCTCGCTGGTGGCGCCGTCGCCGCAATAGCTCAGGACGGCGTGGCGGTCGCCGCGAATCTTCATGGCCCAAGCGAGCCCCATGGCGTGTTGACACTGGGTACCGATGGGGACCGCGATGGGCGTATCATTAACCCCCTCGGGCGGCTGACAGCCTTCCTCGTACCCCCCCCAGAACCGGATTACGGTCTCCAAGGGCCAGCCGCGATGGTGGAACGAGCCCGGCTCTCGAAAGGCGTGGACCACCCAGTCTTTGGCGTCCATGCAGACCGTGGCGGCGCAGTGCGTCGCCTCCTGCCCCCGGCAAGGACCGTAGGTCCCGATTTTGCCCTGACGCTGCATGATGATGCACCGCTCGTCGAGTCGGCGGGCGGTCAGCATCAGTGTGTATATTCTGAGCGAAAGGTCGGCGTCGAGCTTGGGATCGAGGGTTTCATCGACCTTGCCCTTCCCATCCAAGATGGACAGGTACTCGACCTTGGTTTTCAGTTTAATCTGCTTGCGTGGCACGGTTCGTTGGCCTCCCTACGCCGCGGGGCGCCCATCCCACAACGGAAAAGGCCCATCCCGCCCCTATTGTACACATCCTGTGGCGCGTGGGTAGGCGTAGCGATAATCGCCCTAATTTCGCGGGAGACGAGCCAATTTGCGAATCGGGGCAGCCGACACGCCCGTGCGAGGCTCATGGCTTGTGTACGTAGAGAACCCAGGGCTATCATGTTGCTGCCCCGTTGGGGCGAACGGCCTATTGCGTAGGGGTGAACAGGCCGTCGTGCGGGGCGAGCAGGCCATCGCGCTGTGGCGAACAGGCCGTTGTGCCCGGCGAACATGTAATCGCGTGAGGCTAACTGGGCAATTGCACGGGGTGGACTGGGCTTTCTCGGTGGGTGAATCGGGCTACCGCGTTACGAGGGACAGGCTTCCGGTGGTCTGGCCGCCCTTGGTGTCGGTGGTGGTGATTGTGATCTGATGCCGTCCACGTGGTGCTTGCGCAGTCCGCCATAGATAGCTGACGCGCGTAGATGTTCCCGAGATGGCTGCCACGAACATCGACGCGCCGTCCACGCTCCACTCGATGGTGGTTAGGCCCGCGTCTGCGGTTACCGTTGCAGAAACGAGCACGTCGCCTGAGACGACCGATCCCGGTGAGGGTGATTCGAACACAACGCCGCCGACCGATCCGGAGCCACCTCGGCGTGCCCGGGAGAAATCGACGGAAACACTGCGCGTGGCCGAGGCGTTGCCCGCCCTATCCGTCGCAACAAAGCCAATCTCGTGGGTTCCTTCATCGAACTGACGCGAATCAATCACGAAGCGAAATGGCGACCGCGTGTCCGTCGCCTGCGGCACATCGTCCACCAGCAATACGACATCCGCCACGCCCCATCGATCCGTGGCCGTTGCTGATGCCAGGAATCGCCTGGTTTTGACTGAGCCGGATGCGGGCTGAGCGATGTCAAGAGAAGGTGGTGTGTCGTCTCGAAGGAACGCGAGCCGCGCCGCGGCATCCACGGCCGCGCGGGCGTCCACTGCGCCGTGTCCATAGGTATTGTCGGGTCCGGGTTGGCCGAGATCAGTCGCCGTGTCCGCAATCACCTCGGCGATGGTCACGGGGCGCAGGTCCGGGTTCATCGACCAGGCGAGCGCCACCACGCCGGCTACGATGGGCGCCGCGAAGGACGTGCCATTGGCCGCGGTGTATCCGCCGCCGCGTGCGGTCGAGCGGATCGTCGTGCCCGGCGCGACCACATCGACGAATGGGCCTCGATCCGAGAAAAACGCGATGTCATTCGTGCCATCCGTCGCGCCCACGAACAAGGCTTCCCGATAGCCTTGGGCCGTCGTCATACCGCCGCCATTGCCGGCGCTGATGACGACCAGCGATCCGCGGTGCCAGGCTTGCCGAGCGGCCGAGCGCACTACCTCATTGGACCAAAGTGGCGCGAAGCTCACGTTGATTACTTTGGCGCCCTGCCCGACGGCCCACAGAATCCCCGCGGCGACATGCCGACCCGTGGCTTGACCGGTGCCGTTGCCCGCACGCACGACCAGGACCGGATTGGACCAGGTTACCCCCGCCACGCCTATGGCATTGTCAGTAGCGGCCGCGAGCACGCCGGTCACGAGCGTGCCATGGCCGACGGGGTCGGAGTTGTCCTCGCTGTTGTCGAACACATTCCATCCGCCCGCGATTCGATCGAGCAGGTCCGGATGGTCGGATTGCACGCCGGTATCCACCACCGCGATGAGGGTCGTTGCCGCGCCTACGGTTCGATCCCACGCTTGGAGTATGCCGGTTCGATCGAGGTAGGTCTGTCGTCCGAGGTCAGCATCGTCCGGCCGTTTCTGCGTCTCGAGCAGGTAGTTTTTGTGGATGCCTTCGATCAACTCGCTTTCCGACATTTCGGTTGCGATCGCGTCGCGCTGCGCTGGATCTACCGCGAGTACGGTAAGCCCGATCTCGTCCAGTTCATCGATGACGCGGGCGCCGACGCGTTGATAGAGGTCGGCCAAGGCGGCGGCATCCACCCCCGGGTAGGGTTGAACCAGCAGCTCGTTTTCGACGAAGGGTTGCGATGCCATGGTCGCGTCGTTGTCGTCGGGGAATATCTGGGCGGTGATGTCGGAATCGGATGTCGTCGTGGGCAATCCGCCGCCGTCAACCACGCCGGCGGGGCCGCAACCGACTGACATGCACACCGCGCCGCACGCAATCCATCGCCATCGTATGATCATGGCTCTTCCTTTCCGGATCTATAGGCGTGCTTGGTCGTTGCCCTTTGCCGCATGACGCCACAGGGGATCTTTGCAGGAGGCTCGCGCATCGAGTTCCCGGCGTATATCGACCGCAGCCGTGGAAGTATTGACCTTTCTATGGGGGCCGGAAACCTGAACACCGCGACGCCGCGTTGGTCCGAGAACATGCGCGTTAGCCGTCGTTTCCGTCTTTTGCTGAACCCTTCGACAGACATTGCCGATAGTCGCGCCGTCTTGCGACGCCTGTGCGTTGGTGTCGCAGTGACGGTGGAATCTGGTTGCGGCTTTGACAAGTGCCATAACGATGGATCTCGTGTCGAACGGCGGGCATCGTAGCGGCGTCAGATTTCCAATAAGTCATATTCTCAAAGTGAGCGAACGTCACAAAAGAGAAAACAAAAAAAGGTCGCAACGATTTCGGTTTGACATGCGGCCTAAGGCTTCGATGAAAGGAAGAAATGCTCATGGCAAGATCGCGTAGACTCGGACGTTGGGCACGATGGGCTGTGCCGGCGATCGCAGGGATTTGCTTCGCCGGTTGCGGATCGGCGCCGGTGGCCACGCCGTCCGGCAACGGCAATGAAACCGATACCGCCGGGACATCCACCGCGCAGGCATTTGGAAGCCCCGGGGGTACGTCGGATCTTGGGATGGGATCCAACGCAGGCGGCGCTGCCACGCTAAAGTCATTTGATCCGGGAGCGTTCCTGAGAACGGCGAAGACCGCCGACTCAACCGGCAGCGACGTCCTCGATCCGGCCCAATTCGATGGCGGAGCTCCGCCGCCGCCACCGCCACCGCCACCGCCGCCGCCACC
>CAZYXP010000103.1:0-12760 GCA_964651325.1 uncultured Phycisphaeraceae bacterium | reverse complement strand
TATACCGGCCCCAGGCTCCCGAGACAAGGCCGTCCGATGAACCGACCGAACCTACAGCGAATCCCACGAGGGATCCGACCGCCAGGAAACGTCGCCATGTCGCTTCGGCGGGTTGACGTACGACGATCCATACCGGAAAATCCCGCGACTGATCGAGAACCGCGGCCAGGATCCAGGGAAACGGCGGCGAGACAACAGCCTCCGAATCCGCCCTGCACGGACCGGCCACCCCCCCGGTCCGATGGCAAGCTAGGCGGACCGGTCGCAGACTGGGTAAGTATCCACAGCGGATGTGGCGGAATTGGCAGACGCGCTGGCTTCAGGTGCCAGTGCCCGCAAGGGCGTGGAGGTTCGAGTCCTCTCATCCGCAATCGCCGTAAGTCATTTTCATCGCCCGGTGTATCGCCAAGGTGCAAGGGGTTGCAAACACTAGGGTTATCGAAGTTTACAGTTTCTCCGTCCAACGGATTGCGACCGGATGCGACCGTTGCTGCCCAGCGCAATCCCCTCATAACCCGCGCAGCAATCCGCATCCAGGATGCCGCAAGAGTCCGCGAGCATTTCGGCCGGGCCTTCGCGATGCAAACTGACGGTGAAGTCGCACATGTTCAGCGGTTCGATCACGCAGTGATACGCCCACATGTATGCACGGACGCTACGACGGCCTTCGGTGGCGGCTTTGACCCGTATGCGATAATACGAAGCCCGCACGCGATCTGCGCTTGCGCTTAAGACCGAGCATATTACGAGACGAGTGCAACTCGGAGGTCTTCGGTAAGGGACTTGAGCGAGGACGGACCCAGCGGTCGGGGGGGGCGGGCATGCGGCAGCGCGGCCCCCAATTCTGAAGGTGAAGCGATCCAGCAGAAGTCATACTCGTGAGATAATTGTTTGAGAAACTCGAGTTGGTGGTTCCCTGCCTTGGCTTGGTTTGCCACCGCGATCAATGGCCGCCCCAGCAAGATGAATTCGCAAAGGGATCCGGTCCCCGCATGGGTGATGATTAGGTCTGCCTCGCGGGCCGTGTCGATCAACCCCCTTTCGAACGCTACATATTCAACGTGTTCCGGCGGCTTGCCGGCGAGTCCGATCTGCGCCCAAACGTGATCGGTGATCACGCCCGCCGCGACCAGACGGTCCACCGCGTCGATCAAATCGTCAAAAAACTGAGTCCCAACGGTGACGAGGATCAAAGCACGGCTCCCGCAAACGTCGCCCGGGGGTATTGCTCAAGAAGCTCTGGCCATTGGACATAGAGACGTCTTGCCAATCCCAGGCGGTAGACGATTCGACCGGCGATCGACATTTTCACCACTCGAGTCAGCGATTCAACGAATACGCACCTGATTTTGAGCAGCCTTCCCACAACGAACAGCGGAATCGCGATCGAGCTTCCCAGTGCGAGTATGGCGTCGGGCCGAATGCGCCGGACGAGCACCTGCGCCTCGAAGAAGCTGAGGAAAAACCGAACCGTATTGGGTAGAAAACGCAGCGAGCGCTTCCGCGTTGGTCCAATAAAATGGAGGGGATGACGCTTACCGGGATGAGGCATCGGCAGGCGTCCTGTGCTGTGATTGCCAGAGTGATGCCCGTACACATACACGAATCGGAACTCTTCGGGCGAGTACTGCTCTAGGATCCGATACGTCTCGCGATGCCATCCGCCGCCGCCGAGCGTAACGAGAATGAGCGTCCGATTATCCGCATGTTCGTCCGCCATGCGCGCGACACCTCCGCCTGATTCTGCCCATCTGAGGTAAGCCATCCGAAGGTTTTATCGGCACCAAACATCCGGCGATGAAGCCCGCCGAATCGGCTTCCCCCACTATCCGTAGCGGTCTCCGGAGCCTATCCGCCAACGACTTCGCGGCGCCCCAGAACTCGGATTCGCCGACGGGCCGCACCTCTCCGCTGAGACAAAATGGCCGTTTATTATTGGACCGTCGGACGCGTATCGGGAACCCACCACTATCGATTGTTCTGTGCCGGATGGCTGCGCGTGCGGGCTAAGCCGCAGGCTTCAGCCTACGCGGCCCCCCGGCGATCGCCAAACCACAACTGCACGAGAAATGCGCCCGCTCTTGAGCTAGTGACTTGCACGGCAGACACGAACGCTTGGATGTGTGGTTACCGGGCGACTGGGTGTGGCCACACACTGTGGCAATGCCACGGAAAAGCGGGTGTACCCGAGTTCATTGACCCGTACGGTGGCGCGATCACGCCCCACGGCATGGCGTGGAACGATGTTGCCACAGAATATGGCGACGCGGCCGCTGATCCCGCGGCCTTCGGTCGTGACGCTGGAAATTCGTTAGTCTACGCCCATTCCACGGATTGGCGGCGATGGAGGACGCATCCATTGGATCGAGCAGCCCCGTCGAGTAGGATTGCCGATTGACGTGGAGCAGGTAGGAAGCGTCGGCAATAGAGAATCGTAAGAAAACAGGCCGCGCTCGCGGTCAACCGGCGGCATTTTTCGTCCTGCCTGGGCAATGGCAGCGCTCCTAGCGTTGACCGGATTATGAAGGAGAAACGCGTTGACAAGGAACTACGAACTCCCCGAGGATCCGCTCTCCCGTTTCCAAGCTGTTTACGACGCGTTGAACGCCGATCGCGGCTGGTTTGGTGATGCGTCGGTGTTGCGGTTCTCGGCCGTGACCGCGATCACGTGCCCGGGCGACGCCCGCACGGTGGCCGCCGACATTCGCAATGCGGCCGACGCCATCAAGGAGGAATCCGGCTGGTTCGGAACGCTCAGCACAAACCTGCGGTTCATCGTCGGCGCCATGCTCGCACTGCAGCAAGACAACGCCCGCGATTTCCTGGCGGAGGTCAAACGAGTACGGGAGTTGTTTCGTGAGGCCGGGCTGAGGCGCGCTCCGACGTATGAAACCATGGCTATCCTGGTGCTGCGAATGCGGGCCGAGATGGCGCCAGTATCTCAAGATGCGGTGCATCAGTTTAAGGATATGTACGAGGAAATGAAGCGGCACCACTGGTGGCTGACGGGCCCGGAGGACTTTCCCGCCTGTGCCATCCTGGTGGGCGAGAAGGCACCGGTCCAGCAGATTGGACATGATATAGAGGCGATCTATCAGGCGCTGGTGGCCAAGGGCTTCTCCAAGGGCGACCCGCTGCAAACCGCGGCCAACATCCTCTACCTCGCGAAAGTCCGCGCCGACCAAGCGGCTTCCCGCTACTCAGCGCTGGCCGAAGGCTTTCGGGAGCAAGGTGTCTCGATCTGGCAGAGCGACTACGACGAGCTGGCGATCCTCTCATTCCTGGATCACTCGGCCACGCGTATCGTCGAAAGCGTTCTGCGTCACCGCGAGGTGATGGAATCGTTGAGCCCCAAGCCGGATCGCCTGTTGACCTTCAACCTCGCGGCCAGCACTACGTTCCTGGAACTCGCCCGATTGAATAAGGATCTCAAGGTCATCACCGACGCCAAGGCGTTGCTGGACATGCAGGCGATCATCAATGCCCAACAGGCCGCTGCAGCCGCGGCCTGCTCCAGCGCCGCTGCCGCATCTACCGCTGCGGCGTCGGGATGATGCGCGCGAAGTCGTCGGCCGTGAGATGTGCGTAATGGGCGAAATGCAACCCTCGGTGGAGGCGGTTTACCGATCGAGTCGACAAGGCTGCTTGCGGTACCGTTTGGCGCTGGAAGCAGCAGGCATTCCTTCCGGAATCCGCCGGGAGTCCGGCGAGTTCGTCATCGTGGTGCCCGCCTCACTTGCGGCCCAAGCCCGGACCGAGATTGAAGCGTACGCGCAAGAAAATCAGGTGCTGGGGACAGGACGAGCCACGGTTCGCGAACAAGGCAACGGCCGGGCGGGCGTTTTTGCGTATGCCATTGTCTTGGCTCTCGTGTTTTGGCTGCAAAATCAGGGTATCCACGGCGCACCATGGCTTGACGCCGGAAAGGCTGATGCCGGACTGATTCTCCAGGGCCAATGGTGGCGCTGCGTGACCGCGTTGAGCTTGCACAGCGACTTGACCCACTTGGTTGCCAACATCGTGTTCGGTGGCCTGATCGGCCTGTACGTCGGTCAATTGCTCGGCTCCGGCCTGGCATGGATGAGTATTCTACTCGCTGGGGCTGTGGGCAACCTGTTCAATGCGTGGGTTCGCGATGCTTCGCATACCTCTATCGGGGCTTCCACTTCGGTCTTTGCGGCCCTGGGCATCGTAGCGGCTTATGCTTCGATTCGGCGGTGGGATCCGCGCAAATCGCGGCTTGCTCGATTCGCGCCCGTCATCGGCGCGGCCATACTACTGAGCTACCTGGGCACAAGCGGCGAGCGCACGGACGTGTTCGCACACGTCTCGGGATTCCTGGCAGGGCTGCTTCTGGGGGCAATCTACGGGAAACTGGGGGACCGGATCATGGTTGGGCGACGCACCCAATGTATGTTCGGAATCGGCGCTGCGACATTCTTGGCCCTGGCGTGGATCGTCGCATTGGCGCGATACGATCCTTGAAGGGTTCGATCGGATCGTAGGCCTTCTCGGCGTGCATGAGCGGTGATAGGGCGAAATCGATTCGCGTATTGGGATACTTAGGAACGCCGCAATTGATACTCATCGGACCGCGCGAGGCCAATGCGAAGCTTCTCGTGATTGGCCTTCGCGCCCATCGCTCGAACGTGAAAGACGAGGCCGTCACCTTCTTGGTAGCAAGTCCGCTTGCGCACCTGAAGTCTGGCCTTTTTTAACATGCCGTCCACGCGAGAAATGGCGTCGTCCTCGTTGGACGTAACGAAGTCATAGATTTGAATGTCCCGGCGCGCGCCCACCCAATGTTCGACGAAGTCAAAAACAAACAGCGCTACCAAGATCGCCATCGTGCCCGCGATGGCCAATCCGAATTCACCAAAGCCCACGGCCATCCCAATGGCGGCCACCGCCCAGATGGTGGCGGCCGTGGTCATTCCGAACACGCTGTTGCGATTGCGGAGAATCGCGCCCGCGCCCAGAAATCCGATTCCACTGACAATCTGGGCTGCGATACGCGTCGTATTGAGGTCCGGGGCGCCGATTCTCTGCGATACGATCGTGAAGACGCAAGCCCCGACGCAAATCAGGATAATGGTGCGGAATCCGGCCGGCTTGTCGCGCAGTTCACGCTCAAAACCGATCACCCCACCCAACACGACCGCGGCGAGCAGCCTCGCGATGTCGTGCCACGACAATTGCCATGCTTCGCAGAATACGTCGAGCAGTTCCGTCATTGAATTCAACTTTCCATCAAGCTCATCCCATTCGCCGCCAACGGCCCCGCAACTCTACCCGGTTTTGCCTTAACCTCAAGCGACATAGCTCCGCCAACGAGTCACTTCTCAGGTGGGAGATCGTGACACATCCTTTGGCAACCGCGCCGATGCCCTTCCAAAAGCCGTCCCATGCGACGCGCGTCAGGTATCTGACGGTGAATTGATGAACCTGCCGGCCAGCGCGGTGAAGTCAGCGATCTTGAACGGTTTGCGCAGCAGCGCTGTGTTCTCGTCAAGCTGCTCTTCAAGATCGGAGACCGCCCTGCCCGTAATGATGATGGCCGGCGCGAGGCTGCCGCTGGAACGAATATCGCGCAAGCATTCGAGCCCGTCGTGTTTGGGGAGATCGACGTCGATGACCAGCAATTCTATTCGATCGCGATGACGTTCAACGCAGTCCATGAGCGCGGCGCCGTCGCTCGCTTGGATCACCTCGTAGTCCAAGGTGCCCAAAGCTGAGGACAGAATCTCGCGCACGTGTCGGCTGTCCTCGGCCACGAGAATCAGCTCGCCCCGCCCTTGCCGCGGCGGTTCGGTCCTTTCCGCGGCGGCGGTTGATGCGCCATGTTCGAGCAGGGGAAACTCCAACGTGAACGTCGTTCCGTGTTCGGGCTCTGATTCCACTTGAATCGTTCCGTTGTGATCCTCAACGATGCTGTGAATGATCGCCAAACCGAGTCCGGTGCCCTGCCCTCGCGGCTTGGTGGTGAAAAACGGCTCGAAGATGCGCTCGCGAACCTCGGCATCCATCCCTGCGCCGGTGTCTGTGATGATGATTCGACCCACCCGCCTCTCCTTCCCGCCAGGCTCGCTTCGCATCTCCTCGTCGGAGGCATCCCGCCTGCCGCGCGGAGCGGATTGCGAAACCAATACCGTCAACGCCCCCCCCTTGGGCATCGCGTCGCGGGCGTTGAGCGCCAGGTTCATGATGATCTGTTGCAGTTGCGTCCCATCGGCGTTGACCCACGCCCTTTTGTCCGCGTCGTTCGAAAGCACCTCAATGTCTGTCGGCAACACGCGGCGCAGTAATCGGAGAGACGCGTCGACGCACGCCCGCAGATCGACCGGCTCCTTCCTGCCCTCCATTCTATGAGTAAACGTCAGGAGCGACCGGGTCACTCCGGCTGCCTGTTCGGCAGCCTCGTAAATGCCGGCCAGTGGCAGCGCCGCGGCGTGATCGGTTGGCAGCGCGTTTTTGGCCAGGTTGACGCAGCCGAAGATGACGGTCAGGAGGTTGTTGAAATCGTGGGCGATACCGGCAGATAAGACGCCCACCGCTTCCATTTTCTGTGCATGGCGAAGCTGGTTCTCCAGGGCGATTTCATGCGTAATGTTCGGTCCCACGGAGACAAAATTCGTGACGGTTCCGGAACCATCGCGTATGGGGAAAATGGTTTGTCGCACTTCCAAGAAGGTCCCGTCCTTCTTCTTGTAGCACACGCACCCATTCCAAACTTCACCCGCGGTAATCGTCGCCCAAAGCTCCTTGTAAAACGTCAAGCTGTGCTTGCCGCTCTTGAGGATCCGAGGCGTCTTGCCGATGGCTTCATGACGCGTGTACCCCGTTTCTCGCTCGAATGCGGCATTAACATACTCGATGGTCCCCTCAACATCGGTGATCATGATGCCCTCGGCGGCCTGCTCTACCACCGCGGCCAAGCGGGCTCGCTCGCTGAGCACTTGTTCGCGCTGCGTGATGTCCGTCACCATCGCAAGCATGTACTGGCACCCGCTGATCCACACACCTGAAGCGGATATCTCGGCTGGAATTCGCTTGCCCGCCTTCGTCGCGCACGTGAGTCTGTCGTTGCGCGCCGCCCCGTTGGATCTTACCTCTTCCCATAACCGCACCAGCAGATCCAACTCCCCGGGGTGGATCTTGCTCACCGGCATGTCGATGAATTCCGCGTGGGAATAGCCCCATAGCGCGCACGCCTTTGCGTTCGTCTCGATAATGCGGTCTTGTACAGGATCGAGCACGACAATGGCGTCGTTGGCCGCATCATAAATACTGCGCAAGCGCTCCTCGCTCTCGCGAAGTGCCATGCGCGCTCGCAATACTTCGCGGCGCCCCTCCCACTCGGCCAGCACGCGCTCTATTCGATGAGGCAGCGAATCGAAACTCTCCAGAGACTTGACCACGTAGTCCGAGGCGCCCGCCCGCATCGACTCGACGGCAAGCTTCTCCCCCCCTTGGCCTGTCAGCATGATCACCGGTATGTCTTGATTCTCGCGGCGCAAGCGCTGCAGCACTTCCAGCCCGCTCATCCCAGGCAGGGAATGATCAAGCAGCACGAGCCGGACCCCACCGCGCCCGACACGATCGAGCGCGGGCTGGCCTTGGGTAAAGCATTCTACTGCGAACCCCAACTCCGACCGCCGAATCGCCCGTTGCGCCAACTCGGCATGCGCCGGTTCGTCCTCGATAACGACCAAGACTGGCGTTTCAGCGGACGTTGCTACTTCGACAGCTCGATCATGGCGAATGATTCACGACCTCCCAATAGAACTGGATTTCTTTGATGCACTTGTGGAATCCTTCAAAGCTCACCGGCTTGGTAATGTAGCTGTTGGCGTACCCGCGGTAGGCCGCGTCGATGTCCTCTGGACGCTCCGACGTGGTCAGCACGACCACCGGGATCTTCTTGAGTTTAGGATTCGTCTTGATGTTCTCAAGCACCTCCAGGCCGTCCACCTTGGGCAGTTTCAGGTCCAGCAGGATGAGCCCCGGCATCGGGTTGCCCGTGGAATCTTCATCCAGCCCGACGTTGAAGAGGTAGTCCAGCGCCGCCCGTCCGTCCGTCAGATGGACCACGTCGTTTACGACGTGGTTGCCTCGCATTATCCGAATAATCAGTTCCGCGTGAGCGGGTTCATCTTCGACCAACAAAATCGAGATTGGTTTCGGCATATCCATCCATCGCCCCTACCTACGCAATGTGTGTTATTCGGTGTTCCCCCGGTTCATCCGCCGGCAACGTAAAACGGAAGGTGCTGCCGTGCCCATGCCGGGACTCGATCCAAATCCGCCCGCCGTGCCGATCCACGATGCGCTGCACGATGGCCAGCCCGACGCCGGTTCCCTGTGGGTCCTCTACCTCTTTGAGGCGGTAAAAAACGCCGAAGATCCGGTCGTGATAGTCCGGTTCGATACCGATTCCGTTGTCGCGCACGAGGAATTGGTGTTCGCCCACCCCTTGGGCGTAACCTACTTCGATCCGGGGTTCTCGCACCGAACCCAGGAACTTGACGGCATTGGAAACCAGGTTGTCAAACACCTCCCGCAGCCGCGCACGATCCGCAACCACCGTCGGAAATCCGGAGTGAACAGTCACCATGACGCCACGCTCGTCGATCGGAACTTTATATTCCTTGATGACTTCGTGCACCAACGCCTCCACATCCACCTCGGTTCGCAGTTCTTCCAGCCGCTCCACCCGCGACAATTGCAGCAGATCCTGGATCAAAGTGCCGATCTTGGCCGTGGCCTCGCGCACATATAAGAGATAGCGCTTGGCGTCACCGGAGAGCACGTCCGCACAGTCTTGCTCCAACGCCATGGTGTAGCCCTGCAGCGTCACCAGGGGCGTTTTCAAATCGTGCGAAACAGAAAACACGAATGAATCAAGCTCCGAATTGCGGTCCGCCAGCTCGCGCGTGGTCTCGGCCAACTCCCGCTCCGCCTTCTTCTGCTCGGTGACATCCCGCCCTACCGACACGTAGTTAATCGTTGTTCCCGAAGCATCCCGAACCGCGGCAATGGTCAACTGCGCGTCGAAAAGCGTTCCGTCCTTCCTGCGATTGACCAGAAATCCTCTCCATACCTCTCCGCGCAACAGCGTGGCCCAAAGCGCGCGATAGAACGCCGCGTCCTGTCTCCCGCTCTTGAGGATTCGCGGGTTCTGGCCGAGGGCGTCGGCGCGCGTGTAGCCGGTAATCTTCGTAAACGCGGGGTTGACGAACTGGATCGTACCCGCGGCGTCGGTGATCAGAATGGTGTCGCCGGCCGACTCCACGGCCGTAGCCAGACGAACCCGCTCTTCCTCCCCCCGCTTGCGCTCGGTGAGATCGCGCATGATACCCGTGAAGGCCACGCCACCCGCCAAGCGCACCTCGCTGACGGCCAGATCCATGGGGAAAATCGTGCCGTCCTTGCGAAGTCCTTCGACCTCGCGTCCACGGCCGAGGATTTTCGCTTCACCAGTGCGTAGGTAGCGCGCGAAACCGTCTGCATGCTCCTCCTGGTAGGAGGCTGGAATCAAGGCGCTGACGTTTTGCCCGATCAGCGCTTCGGCCTCATATCCGAAGAGCACCTCCGCGGCGTTGTTGACCGACTCGACGATCCCTCCCTTGTCCGTCGTGACGATACCATCGGCGGCGGTCTCAACAACAGCGCGTATCCGGGCTTCGTCCTCTTCGAGCTTCACAATCAGTGGATTGCTGACACGCAGAAACAGCCGAGTGCCGACGACGATGCACAGCAGCGCGATGCACGCACTCAGAATTCCAGCTTGCACGAACGGCGCGCGTATTTCCGCCAAGTCGATCTTGGCAACGATCCCCCACTCGAGGCCGGTGACCGGTTCGTGTGCCGCCAGCACCATTTCGCCCCGATAGTCCAGCGCGGTCACGGTTCCCGATTGTTCGGACAGTGCCCGCCGCATCGGTTCCGCCCAAGTTGAACTGAACGGGATCGGATTGGGATTTTCCAGGTCAAAGTGTCGGTGACTCAACAGGAAGACGATCCTGTCGCCCTCCCGCTGACCAAGTACAAACTCACCGGTCTTCCCGAAGCCGCGGAAATACTTGTGTGCATCGACGATCTGGCTAAGGGTTGCGGCGCGAGCTCCATCGGGGTGATCCTCCTGACTATGAATCGCATCGAACCGCCCGATCGCTTGGATCAGTTGACTCCGGCTCTGTGCCATCTCGACCAAACGCATCTTCTGTTGGGCAAACGCCGTCCAGTAGAGCAGACAAAGCGCAGTCACCCCCGTCACCAGTGAGACGCCCATCATGATCAGAACCAAGATGCTGATCCGGTCGCGTGCCCCCACGCTCCGCTGGCGAGTTAGGAGCGCCCTTACCTCCCCCGCCCGCTGTCGAATTGAGCGCACCGTCTCGTTCGCCATCCCACCGAGCCCATCATGGTTGATCGGAACCCGCCTCAACCGTGCGACGCGTCCGATGATTGTGCACCAACTCCATACTGTCACGAGCTGCGCACCCCGTCAAGATCGACATCGCTGTTGACGCGTCGTTTGTTCGGTGATGACACAGATAGGGCGGAATGCCGAGCCCATGCCCTAGAAGCCTCAGCCGCGCAATAAGCGGCTTGAGCACGTCGGTGCGTCCAATATAAGGCCTCCGTGCGTGAGGATGGCCCGGCCGCTTCGAGGTAAATAAAGGGTTGTCCGGCTGCCCCCGATGTTGGACTGACTAGACGTGCGTCAATTCCTGGCCGGTATTTGACGCGCCCTGGCGGAGCGAGAAAATGATTTCACGACCTATCAAGACTAACCCGGAGCGCCTGCCTGAAACAGGCAATCCTCCGGAGCCCTCTCTCGAAATCGCCGCCAAGCCCGTCCAGCGCCGCCTGCTGATTCCGTTGGCGGCCGTGTCGGTGCTGCTAATCGGGGGATTCGGCGCAGTCCTGTTGCACTTCCATTATGAAAGCCAGAGGCAACTCAGCCGCCAGGTGATGAGGGACGTCACGGACCAGTTCGAACGAGACCTGAATGGCCATGTCGATTCGATGCGCGCCATTCAAGGTGTTCTGCTCCGCAATAGGGATCTGATCCGCGCACTCAAAGCAGGGGACAAAGACCGCCTGTTGGCGGACCATGAACTCATTTTCGCACAACTTCGCCAAGAGCATTCGATCACACACTTCTACTTCCACCGTCCCGACCGGGTGAACCTGTTGCGCGTCCACAAGCCGGAGAAAAGCGGCGACCTCATCGACCGCTTCACCGCCCTAGAGGCCGAGCGCACAGGCAAGACCGCCTTCGGCATCGAATTGGGGCCGTTGGGCACCTACACGCTTCGGGTGGTGCAACCGGTCTTCGACGGCGACACCCTCGTCGGCTACATCGAGCTGGGCAAGGAGATCGAGGACGTCCTCGCAAGCATTCATGCCGAACGCGACATTGAACTGGCGGTGACGATCTACAAGAGCCACCTAAACCGGGCTAAGTGGGAAGCGGGCATGCACATGCTGGCCCGCGAAGCCAACTGGGACCGAATAGACGAAAAAGTGCTGATCTACACCTCGCAGCGCCACTTCCCCGACCAATGGGATCATTTCGTGGCCGAGGAAGGCCATGTGCACTGGGACTTGTCCACCAGTACGGCAATCGACGGCAAGCAGTGGCAGATTCTGGCGCAGCCGCTGTTCGACGTGTCCGGCGCTGAGATGGGCGACCTATTGGTCTTCCACGACAGATCGGAATCCGTGGCGCTATTCAGGAAGACGTTGGCTGAGTCAGCGGCCGTGGCCGCGGCGATTCTGACGGCACTTATCGGTTGCCTTTACCTCGCCCTTCGACGGGTCGATCGGAGCATCGTCACGCGCGAGGCCACGCTCGCTAAATCGGAGCGGATTCAACGCTCGCTCACCGAGACCTCCCCGGATTTCATCTTCATCCTCGACCGGGAGATGATCGTCCGCGTGGTCAACCGAACGCCGCCGGGACAGCGCAAGGAGGATGTTATCGGGCGTCCCGCGGTATCGCTCATGCCGCCCGAACATCGGGACGGGTTGCGCCGGGCGTTTGCCCAAGCGCTTAAGACGGGCGCGTTGCAGGTCACGGAAACGGCCGAACGCCGTGGGGATGTAGAGCACTTCTTCCTCAATCGACTGAATCCACTCCCCGGCACCGATGCGGAGATGGCCGTCATGCTCATCTCGACCGACATCACGGAGCGAAAGCTCGTGGAACGGCAAATCGAGCGCTATGCCGATGAACTCGAAGGACAGCAAGAGGAACTCAAGGCGCAACATGAAGAGATCATTGCCGTCAATGCATCGCTGGAGGAGGCCTCCCGGCAAGCCGACCTCGCCACCCAAGCCAAGAGCGACTTCCTCGCCAACATGAGCCACGAAATCCGCACCCCCATGACGGCCATCCTGGGCTTTTCGGAAAACATGCTGGATGCCGAACAGTCAGATTCGGATAGATTGAACTGCGTCCACACGATCCGGCGCAACGGCGAATACCTGCTGGGCATCATCAACGACATCCTCGACCTATCCAAAATCGAGGCGGGCAAGATGGCGATCGAGCGCGGAGATTGTCGACCATGCCATGTCATCGCCGAGGTGGCGTCCCTGATGCGCATCCGGGCCGATGCGAAAGGCTTGCTGTTCAACGTCGAATACATCGACGCGATTCCGGAAACCATCCAATGCGATCCGACGCGATTGCGTCAGATTCTCATCAACCTGATCGGCAACGCGATCAAGTTCACCGAGATCGGGGGCG
>CAZYXP010000102.1:0-12892 GCA_964651325.1 uncultured Phycisphaeraceae bacterium | reverse complement strand
GGCGTCATCTCCAATTTCGCCAAGGAATTCGAATACATGCAGCGCCAGATGCCGATCTTTCAGCAGGCCGCCCGCATGCTGGTCGGCGCGGACCTCGGCGGCGAGATCACGCCGGTGGCGCTGGTCACCATTGGTTTCGCCCACCCCGTCCTGTTTGCCTGCAACTGGGTGTTTCTGCTATCGATCAGCACCAAGACGATCGCCGGCGAGATCGAGGTCGGCACTATTGACCTGATTGCGACGCTGCCCATCTCCAGGTTGCGGCTGTTTACGAGTGTCTCGGTCGTGTGGATTCTCGCTGGCATCCCGATTTCGCTGGCGCCCGTACTCGGCGCGTGGATCGGCACGCAGGTGTTCACGGTTCCTGCGCAGCTTCAACTCTGCAACTTCCTGTTGGTGTCGATCCACCTCTACGCGGTCTACCTTTGCGTCGGCGCGGTGGGCATGTTCGTTTCTACGCTCTTCTCGCGACGAGGCCCGGCCGTCGGCGTGCTGTTGGGCTGGCTGCTGGCCTCGTTTCTACTGAGCTTTCTGGCCCAGGTGTGGGCCGCCGTCGAGCCGATCGATTTCCTCTTTCTGTTGCATTACTACCGCCCTTTGCCCGTCGTGCGGAGCGGCGCCCTGCTTCCCGGTGACTTGGGCGCGCTCTTGGCGGCCGCGGTGGTGTTTTGGACGGCCGGTGCGATTCGGTTTCAAACAAAGGACATCTCGGCCACGTGACGAAGCCGACCACGCAGCCCAGCCGCCCTCGGGTGGAAGGTTGCCTACCGACCGCGGTGGGCCGCTGAACCACACGGGCCACCGTCTCCCCAATCCTCAAGCGCTGCTGTACAATAGGGCCGGTACCATGAGTGATACGGCATTTGTATTGATCGTTGAAGACGACGTCGCCCACGGCGAGGCGATTCACGAAGCGCTGCGCCGTTCGGAGTACGCCTGCAACGTCGTGGAAAGTGGGGAGGCCGCGGTGGAGAGCCTCCACAGCCGCGCCCCCGACGTGGTGGTCACAGACTACAAGCTGGGCGGCAAAGTGGACGGCATGGACGTGCTTCGCGCGGCCAAGCGCGCCTGCCCGGATACTGAGGTGATCCTGATCACCGCCTTCGGCAGCGAAGAGCTCGCTCGCGACGCCTTGAGCCGCGAAAGCCAGGCCCAGGCCTACGACTATTTGATCAAGCCGCTTGATATTGACGTGCTGCGCGACAAGGTGGCCCGCGCCGCCAAGCAAGCGCTGGCCGCGCGCGAAGCGCGAGCCCTGCGCCATCAGGTGGAACAGGCTTTCGAGTTCTCAGGTATCATCGGATCGTCCGGCGCGATTCAGCGCGAAATCAAACGGCTCCGCAAGATCGCCCGGAGCAAGAGCACGGTCCTGATCGTCGGTGAGACCGGGACCGGAAAGGAACTGTTCGCCCAGGCGATTCACGAAAACTCGCCTCGGGCGGGCAAACCCTTCAAGGTGCTAAACTGCGCCGCGGTTAGCGAGACTCTCTTGGAAAGCGAGCTGTTCGGCCACGTCAAAGGGGCGTTCACCGGAGCGATCACCGATCGGAAGGGCTTGATCCAAGCCGCCGACGGCGGAACGCTCTTTCTCGATGAAATCGGTGACATGCCTATGGCCATGCAGGCCAAGCTGCTGCGCACGCTGGAAAACGGCGAAGTGCTGCCCGTCGGATCCAACGACGTGCTGTATTTCGACGTGCGATACGTCGCGGCCACCAATCACGACCTTGGTGAGCTGGTCGAAGCCGGCAAGTTTCGCGAAGACTTGTTCTATCGGGTGCATGCCAACGGCGCGCTTCGCCTGCCGCCGCTGCGCGAGCGCCGCGACGATATCCCTGTGTTGATCCAACGTTTCTTGGAGCAGGCCAATGCGGAGTACGACACTCACATCACCAGCATCAATCCCTCAGCACTGCGCAAGATGCTCAATTACTCGTGGCCGGGCAATGTCCGCGAGCTGCGCCACGTCATATTCCGAATGTGCCTCGAAGCTGAACAGGACGAACTCTCCACCGACGACTTGCCCGAAGCCCTCCTAGCCTCCACGGACATCGTACCCGCCGGACCGCCCAATCTGGCCGGCATGTCCATGCAAGACGTCGAACGCCTCCACATCATGAACACGCTCCGCATGTTCGGCGGCAACCGCGAAAAAACCGCCAAAGCCCTCGGCATCGGCGCGCGCACGCTCTACCGCAAGCTGCGAGAATACGGCCTGAAGTAACGTGCCGGCTGGCCCTCGTTCATGGAATCATGTCCTCTTGGACATGGGGGAGGCGATGACTCCACATCAAACGCCCCAACGGATTACTGTACAAGCGACCTGAACTTCTCGTCGTCCCTCAGGTTTTCAAAATGGGTGTCCTGCAGCGCGGCATAGGTCTTGTACATCGGATCAAGCGTCACAGCGCTTTTGAGATCCTGAAGAACCTCTTCCGTCTCGTACTTTCCGGTCGCGTTTTTGTAGCACGCGCGATCGTAGTAGGCCCGCTCGCAAGAGGGATTGACCGCCAACGCTTTGGAAGCGGTGGTCACCGCCTCATCCCATTTGCAGCGATCACAAAGAATCTGCGCCTGCCCGAGCATCGCGTCCGTGTTCCTCGGGTCGATCCGCAATGCCTCCGCATACCGGGCCAGCGCATGCTCTAGCCGATTCTCCGTAGCGAGCGACTCCGCCTGCCGGATCAGCTCTTGCGTCTTGCGGCCCTTTTCCAGTTGCTCCATCCGGTCGTCCAGAACAGAAATCCGCTCGAAGACGTGCCCGGAGCTGGTGGCGAGCACTTTCATGCCTGCCAATCCTGAAAGTACACCCAATGCCATGACCTTGATCCACTGGTCGCCGCCCATCTCTTGTGTCAGCGTGAGGCCAAACAACGGGCCGGTGAAGAAAAACAGAGCGACACTGGCCGCGGCGCCCACAAAAGCATCGCCGACAAAGGCGATTTCCACCAGCCGCCCGCTGAACGGAATCCGGAGCTTGTGCGACGTGCGGACCGTCATCCCGAGAATGATCCCCCCGGCCGACCCGGAACCGGCTATGACCAGAAGCGTTGACGTCAACGGGCTCATGAATCCCTCCTCAAGATCGGTACACCCTCGAAGCGCGGAACAAGAAAGGAGATTTGCGCTACGCGAGCGCCTTCCAATAGTGCGCCGGCATCTCCATGGCCAGCTTCAACCCGCCGTTTGATCCCGCGTAGGTCGGTTCCTCCACGGCCACAACCGATCCTCCGCCGAGTCCCTTCAAATCCTTCTCGATCAACAAGGGCAGCCCGCTGAGTCGGCTCCCTCCACCGGCGAGAATCACGTTGCCGCGGAGCTTGGCTTGAAACTCCGGATCGAACGTCCCGATGAGCTGATAGATAGCTTCCACGATCTGCGGTACCACGCTGTGGCAAGCGGTCCGCAGGGCCTCCGTGATATCATAGCTCCGCGGGCGCCCCATTTCGGTGAGCTTGACCTCACACTTCTGATGCGGATCGCTAACGAAACCGTACTTCTCCTTGATCCTGCGAATCATGTTCTGCGTGAGTTGCACCTTGGGGTAACGCTTGAGAATAGCCTGCTGAAGTTGCTGATCGACGGCATCTCCACCAACGGAAAGGGTGATCTGGTCGGCCTCTTCCGGCATGGTTCCGTGCATCCGGCACAGGTCTGTCGTGCCAGCGCCGATATCGATGATCAGCGCTTCAGTGAGCACGTTCAGGCCATACGCGACGGCGAAGGGCTCGCTGACGATCATCGCGGAAGAGACCAGCGGCTCCACCGCGTGAAGGATCGTTTTCTGGCTCTCCATGGAAGCCCGAGCGGGCGCGCCAATGACGGCTGAAACCGATTGACCTGGCTTGGGCTCACATAAGGCAATCGCATAGCTCAGCAGCTCGCCTACCGCCGTCATCGAGCGTACATCCTCAGCATCGATCACGCCGCTTCTCAACGGCCTGATCAAATCGAGTGCCAGCCGGTTTTCCATCGCCTCTGCCCCGACCAGCATACGCCTGCCCAGACGTCGTTCGCCGATGACATCCTTGCAGTACCCCACGCACGACAGAACCGTATGCCGCGCGCCGTTGCTGGCCGAAATGGACGTTCGCGACGTGCCTAGATCGATCCCAACGAATAAGTCGCCCTCATCGCGCACTGACGCGTCGATGGGTCGCGCCGGCGCCTCAGTCTTCCCAGCGGCGCGGTCCTCTGATCGCTTTTCCTGTCGAGACGCGCGCTTGGCGTTCTTGGCTATCATGGGCTCGCTGGACGCCGTTTCCCGTTCATTCACTTGCGTCATCGTGATGCATCCTCCTGCTAAATCGATTCGATTGCGGCCGTACAAGTTTTCTCAAGGTTTTGATTCCCGTCACCCCAGCTTGCTCCTGCGAAGCAGCAGGTTCTTTTGAAACACCTCCTCCAACAAATCTGACTTGACCGCCCCCCCTTTCGGCGCGAGGCGGACAGCGGTCGGGATTGGGTTTGCGGCCAATATCTTCATTGCGCTGCGGCGGCCCTCTATCTCAGCCAACCGCGCATCAAGTGCGGCGAGTCGACAGAGCATCGCCAACAGCACTCGTGCCTCCCAGCCGCCGTGCATCTTGAGCCACGCTTCGATTTGTTCCTGCGGAGCGTCCAAGAACTCTTGAACAGTTGCAAACTCACCCGATTCCTCGGACCCATCGGACGGCGTTCGGATCTCGGGGGGCTTTTCAGCAGGCCGACTATTCTCAGCGCGCATTCCGCCACGCGGCACCGCATCCGAAGCGTTTGAAAACGGAGAAGGAGTCGCGTCAGTCGCCGCGCTTGAACCGGTTACCGGCCGCCCGCCCTTCAAACGTCGCCGGCGAAACAAGGCAAGCCGCTCAATCGAAACCACGTAAGCAGCCAAATTCGCCTCCTAGCCGGCGTACCGCTCAAAAACTGATCTCGATGTCAAGATTGGCCGCGAGCATGCGCGCGTTCGAAATCGGAAGGTATGGATCTCCGCTGATTCGCATAACGTAGATGGGTTCGCTGGTGTGCTTATCCGCTAGCTCCACCTCACCGATCGACGCGCCCGAAACAGGTACACGGATCAGATCACCGTTGCCGCGAACTACGTAAGCGCCAGGCTCGTGAATCTGTTCGATCGATTTCCAGCTTGCGGCGCTGCCCGGCCAGGAATCGTTCAACGGTCCTTGCGATTCACCAGACACAAAACCACCACCTAGCCCCCACCTTGCCCTAGCCCACTGGCCCCAAACCGTGAGCGAATAGAGGAAGAATGCACCCACGGCGGCGTCGATGCGCTGTGCGACTACAGAACACGGCGCCACCGTGAGTTCGCCATGAAGCCCAACACCCCGACACAACTCAACTGACGGGCTATATGGCTCAAGCGATGGGTACAGCCCGACCGCACAACCCCGCTTGACCCGTCAGATTAGCAGCGTCCGAGCAAAAGGAGTCTGCCGACGTTTCAGAAGTTTACCGCGACATCACAGTCCGCAGCGAGCATCCTAGCCTTGGACACCGGGATATACGGATCCGTACAGATCTTGGTCACGAAAAGCGTCTCCGGACCCTTGATGCTCAAAAGCGGAGATCGCCCCGGTTTGATGCCGTCCTCGGGCACGCGCAACAGATGGCCGCTCCAGTTGCATACATAGCAACCAGGGTGGTCTACCGACTCAAACGGAATCTGCATGCCGAAACCGGCATTGGTAAACTCGCTGTCCCTTCCCTTGTTTGTGGTCGTCGTAGCCATAAGGAACCTCCTTGCCAAATAGAACTGCACACTCGGTGTGGCAACTTGCAAAGTGCCGACAACAGCACCTCGCCCAATCTGGTTGCCCTTTAACGCGCCGGAGCAATTTGTCAAGAGGGAAACCTAAAAACATTGCCATAATGTTGACATCTTACAAGACCGGCAACGCGCAAGTCGTACGGCGAGACCTGTGAGTTTTGGACGACTTCGAATCGTCCATGGCCATATGGGGCTACCTGTTTAGTGCAAAAACAGTCGCATCGCGTCAACTATACGGATTCAATCCTCGACTTGGCCCAGCGCTTATGCCCCATTGGACAATCGCGAATGGTCACCCTTTTTTCGCGCTCGTTTTCGCCCGATGTTTTGTTTGGTGGACATTCGGACGACGCCATGCCAGAGAAGTGGCAGAAATGTGGCGGCCGTTTTGATGGCACTCCAAGCCACCGGGCCGCGAATCGTCGGCGAAGGCTTATCCCCGGTATAGGGAAAGCCTTCGCCGACTGAAGCACTACTTCACGCTTACGACTTCTCCACAGCTACGCGAAGGAATCTTGGAAAATCGCGCTATTTGTTTTTGTAGCGGACCTCAAAGTCATACAGACCGCCGGTGCGTGGATCCAGAAGCTTTCGGCCTCGGCTGTCCTTGGCGCCTTGCTTGAGTAGCTCGGTTGCGAGCATACCTCCGTTAACCAGGGCGTCTCGCAGGAGTTCATCGCGGCCAAAATCTTTGGCCACACGGCCTCCCAGGCGATTGAATCCGGCGCCCAACGCAAAATCGCGGATCGTGTTGCCATCGATCTTCCCGTTGACGAGCGCGTCCTTTCCAAACGAAGCGATAGCGGCGTTGCCTGCTGGGTGCTGGATGAATTTCCCCACGCCGGAGTTGGCGGCCCGACTGAATGCGCTTGCCAGTCTCGGGGCCTTGGTGGCCAGCTTGCCGGCCTGGAATCCGCTTCCGAGTCCGCAAGTGACGGCGCCCAGCACGCCATCAAAAACAAGGGAGCCCCAACTGAACTTAAAGTCTCCCTTCTTGTCGGTGGCGGAATCAATGCCTTGACCAGCCAAGTTGATGCCGACGCCCGCGATCGCGCCAACACCGAGCAGGCCGGTGGGGTCCGTGAAGTTGACCGGATTGTTCTTCACGTAGGCGTACAGGTTGGGGCCGGAGCCGATGAAGGCGTACGGGTCGGGCTGGAGGAATCGTCCGAGCTGGGGATCGTAGAAACGCGCGTTCATGTAATACAATCCGGTCTCTGGATCGTACTGAGCCCCAGCGAAACGGAACGGATTGCTGACGCCCTCCACGGTCGATAGCGGGCGCCCATAGCTGTCGTAGCTGTACATGCTGATGACGGCTCCGACGGAGTCTGTGATTTGGATGATGCCGCCGAGGCAATCCCGGTGGTAGACGTATTGCTGTCCGCCGCGCTCCATCGAGAGCAGCATCTGGCGCTCAGCCCCGTAGAAATAGGTCGCCAAGAGCGCATCGTTTCCGTCGTATTCCGCGACCATTTCGCCCCGCGGATTCCAAACGTATTTGGTCACCGTACCGTCGATGTTCTTGCTGGTGCGCTTGCCGATCGGGTTGTAGGTATAAGTGATCAGCGCGGTTCGCGCGCCGCCACCGTCCAGCGTTTCCACTTCGATCAGTTGATTCAACGCGTCATACTTGTAGTTGGTCTTCGCGCCACTGGCGTTGTCGGTCTTGCTGGACAGATTCCCATTGGGATCGTGCGTGAACACAAAGGCGCTGTTGCTCACAATGCGATTGGCCGCGTCGTACTGCGCCGGACCGGCGTCGAAATGCGAGGTAAGCCGATTGCCGACCGCATCGTAGGTGTACGATTCCGCGGGCTGGTTCGGATGCGTGGCGCTAAGCAACCGGCCCGCGGCGTCGTAGACGTACGCATGCTCGCTGCCTGAGTCATCCGTAATCCGCGTTCGATTGCCGACGGCATCGATCGTGATATCGAACTGTGAGATTGTCGCCCCTTCAACCCGATTTACGAGCGACATCAGTTGGTGCGTAGGCGTATACGTGCGGGCCATGTCGCTGCTCGCGCCGCCGGCGACCGTGGTGGCAATACCGGTCAAGCGAAGGATCGCATCATACGTAATCGCGTGGGAGATGCCCGAGTTGCTGAGCCCCGACACGACGGATCGATCGTCATACGCGATGCTGGTGACCTTGCCATCCGGCGCCGTTCGGGAAGTCATGTTCGAGTCAAGATCATAGGCGAACGCGAGCGTGGCAGGCGGATCGACGACGGCCGTGTTGAGCGGGTCACCATAGGCCATCGCGATCAGCGCCCCCAGATCGTTGTGGGTCAACCGCAACTCACTGTCGCTGTCCGCGGCGCGCGAAAGGCCGCTGAACGCGTTGAATTCGTATACAACCTGATTCCCATCCGGCAAACTCATCCCCGTTCTTCGACTCAACGAATCATAAGTATAGGTGACGACCTTTCCGTCGGGCCGGGTCAGCGAGGTTCGGTTTTGGAGCCTGTCATACGCGTATTGAGTGACGCCGCCCAATGGATCCGTCATGCTCGTCTCGAGCCCCTGCATGTCGTAGCTGAAACGGGTGACGCCGCCTCGCGCATCGGTCAGGGCCATAAGATTGCCCTGCTCGTCATACGCGAACGCGGTGGCTTCCTGATTCTCATTGGTCATGGTCAACGGGCGGTTCATCGAATCATAGGTGTAGGTGGCTGTCTGCCCGCCCTCGTCGGATAGTTCCGTCACGTTGCCGACGTCATCGAGTGTGAAACTCGTAACGTGCCCCGATTCGTCGGTGAACGAAGTGAGATTCCCGTTGGCGTCATAGCCGAACTGAATGGATTCGCCCAGCGCGTCGGTCACCGTAACAGGTTGCCCCATGGCGTCGTACTGCTTGGAGATGGTCCCCATCGCATCGGTAAACGAAACCAGGTTCTGGTCTTGGTCATAGCCCAATTGATAGGTTCGACCCATGGGCGTCGAAATGTTGACCAGATCGCCGTTGCCATCGTAGCCGAGATTCAACGTGCCTCCGTCTGCTTCCTCGTTGATGGACAGCACGTTCCCGCGAGCGTCATGCGTCAGGTTGACGGCGGATCCGTTGCGTTTGACCAGTCTTGAAATCCGGCCTGACGTGCCACGCGTAATGTCGGTGACACGGCCCTCGGAATCAGTCTCTTTGAGTACCGAGCCCAACCGGTCGGTCTCATAGGTCGTCGCCGCGCCCATGCCGTCCGTCGCCGTGTCCTTGATGTCGCTTGTATTGACCAGAGCAAGGGGCGCGGCCTGCGATCCGGCTGCATCCTCGCTGGGAAGCGCGAAGGATTGGCTTGGGGCAAAGCGACGCACCTCGCCATTGGGAAGCGTGATGTCATGCACCATGCCGTTGCCATCGTACGCGTAGACGTAGGTTGAACCCCGCGCCGTCGTCAGCTTGGTCAGACGGTGGCTCGCGTCGTACTCGTAGCTAACCGTTTTCCCTTCGGGGTTGGTGATCGCATTAAGATGGTCATTTAACACGACGAACGCGGTGACCCGTCCGCCGGGGTCGGTGATCGAGCTTAAGCCGCCGCCGTCATAGGCGAGCGTGAACGTCTGATTGGTCGGGTAGACGATCGTCGAGACGCGATCGGAGCCATCGTAGGAGTAGCGAATCGAATTGCCCAAACTGTCCGTCTGGGCCGTCAGCAGCCCGGTCGCATCAAAATCTGCGCTCGATCCGCTCGGCAGGGACAAGGCGAACGTTCTGTCAGCGTTGCTCAAAATGGCCGAGTCGATGCCCGCGGCCGGCACGAACGTGGTCGGCGTCACGGTGAGATCGGGCATGGTTGTGAACAGGAATCGCTGCGGGATCACGCCGCCGGGCAAACCGCCGCCCGCGGCGGACAGCACGATGTTGGCTTCACCGGTGCTTTCCGAATAATTCAACATCAGCGGCACCACGCCGGCGGGCAGGTTGATCGGCTCGCTCACAAATTCTTGAAAATCGGTACCGCTAAGGAACTGCACCACCGACGTTCCGTTCACGATGAGATCAAACGAATCATCCACGCCGACCGTAAAGGTGACGTCGCCCCCTTCGGGCAAGAACAGAAAACCAGAAAACGACGCCCCGAACGACTCGTTGTCCCCCGGTGGCTGAATGCTAATGTCGTCGCCGGCGGGCGCGATTTCCTGGCTGTTGGCATCCGGCACGCCATCCGGCCCCACGTTAAAGAACGCGTTCCGGTCGAAGTCGCCATCCGGGAAATTGACCACCGAAACGACGGTCGTCGTAACCGTGGATGTCTCGTCGGCCGTCGTTACCGTGAACGGTTCTGCGACCAATCCTTCGAAGCCATTGGTCACGGCCTCAAAGGCGTTCGGCGTATCGAAAAGAGCCAAGTTGAGGCCGTTGTCACCCGTCGGCTCCGGGACAAAGAGCGTAGCGGAACCGTCGCCTTCGACCAGAAGCAGGCTTTGGTCAGCTTGCGGAAAAAGACGAGAGAGGCCGCTGAGCGTCCAGCCGGCACCGAAGGGGCTTGCTTGCTCGTTGACGGTGACGACCTGTCCGTTGATCGGCGGCGCTTGACGGCGCGATTGGGGAAAATTGCAGATGACCCTCATCTCGTAGCTGTACAGGCCGGTCGGCAACTGGCTGCCGTCGATTTGAAATGCCTGGCGAAACGGTTCGATCGAGTTGAATGGCATGCCGGAACCGTCCGTGAACACTTCGCCCTGATCCAGTCCGGCGACGCAAAGCGTAGCGGAAATGCTGGTGGGAATCGGGCCGCGCAGGCCATTGTTTACATCAAAATTGATGACAGGACGTGGATCGGCCGTGGCGCTGTTGTAGATCAAGCTCAGGTTCGCGGTTTCGTTGAGGCTGCGAATACCGGGCAGTTCGTAATCCACGCTCAGCGATCCGTCGCGAATGCCGACGGCTGAGGATCCGTGCTTCTTCTTTTGCCAAGGTCGGTCGATGACAAGAATGCGTCGGCCATCTTCGTCGATGATGACCCTAGGCGGCACGGTAGCGTGCCACGAACCCGACGTGACCACGCCGCCATCGGAATCCACTGTGGTACCATCCGCGCTAACCGTACCCGTTCCAACCTTTTCGAACTCGCCCGTCTCTCGATTCAAGCCAAAAATGTCCACGGTGGCCCCTGGGTTGAACCCATCCACGTTGGGAAACGAGATCGGCGCGGGGGGGTCAAAGACCATGTTGAAGGGTTGGACGGTGATGTAGAGGCTTGCGTCAATGCCGTCGGGCAGCGGCAGCGGGCCGCGGTCTTCCCGAACGATCGTGATCGAAGCCGCATCGTCGAACGGCGTGCCCGTTTCGGCATTCATGGCCGTCCCCGGTGGAATCGTCAGCACGATCGGCTTGAACATCGTTCCATCGATCATGACATCGGCGCTGTCGACGATGGACGTTTGAGCCGGATCAACCGGGTCGGCGTTGGCCAAATCAAGCGCGGGAAGAAAGATGGCCCGGGGCATCACGTTGGTGGCCCCCTCAATCAGCGTGACGTTTTCCTTTAGTGTGGGATACGCCCCGCCGCTGACGTCGGCGCCGTCGATCATCAGGGACTGAATCTCTCCGCCCACGCCGGCAAGCACAAAACCACCACTCTCGTCGGTCGTCGTGGTGATGTCGCCGATGGTTAGTTTCACGCGTGCCAAGGGCGATGTCGTCGTCGAATCTAGCACTTTTCCGGTTAGCGTCGTGACGCCGTCGCCGGCCAAAGCCGGGACCGTTATGCGCACGGTCTCCGAGACGGTCGCGTCATCTCCAATCGCGGCACTCTCCGTCGCCCTGTTGCCCATCGCGCTGAATGTGAGCGTAAACGATCCCACCTGCGACACGTCCGGCGTGAAGGTAAACGAGCCCGACGCCGTGTCGAGCACGGTGTTGTCAGGCAGGGGCAGCGGGGAGGCCGAGAAGAGAAGGGAGCTCGATGTCAATTCGGTTGCCGCCAATACGAGGCTTAGCTTCGACCCAACAGCAACCTCCAGATCGCCGATCGAACCGATGGCCGTGCTACCGGGGGGAGTCGTCACGTCTCCATCGCCCGGTTCCCCGGGATCGGTGCCATCACCGGGGTCCGTGCTTCCTCCGGTGTCCATGCCACCGTCAGTGTCCATGCGTGGGCACCCGGACAGCATAGGAAAGAAAACCGCAAGAACCGCAACCAACCAAACAACCGCTCCGCCTTTAAGCCATGCCCGCTTCATTCGGATTCCTCTCAAGATAGGTGTCGAAATGCGTTAAAACGCCAACGTGCCCACGCGCGCAGACAAGAACGTGCCCACGCCAAGGTACACCACGATCCACCGTGAATAACTGCGATTGCGACCCCCAAACGGGCGTCACGCCAAGACTCTGGTCCGATAAGCTGGGATTGTATCGACCCAGGAGCCCGCGTCCACTGCCGTGCTCGTACGCCTGCTTGCTATATGGAACAGATTTGGATCAATGCGACGACCATTAGGGCCGCAATGAGAAGCGGGACTTGAAAAATCAACAAGAGCGGGATCGAGTACATCAGCTCCCGTTTTTGGTCCCGTGGTACGTTCGGCTTGACCAGGCACCACAAGACTTGCATGAAGACCAACGTCGCCTTTCCGCCCCCCAGACCAAAGAAGACGATGGCGGCCGCAAGACCCAGCCCGGTCGCCGCTTCGTCGTGGCGCGTATGGAGTGCCTTATCGACCAGATACCCCAACCCGGAAAAAACAGGGGAGATGAGAAACCCCAGCCCAAGCAGAACCGCCACACGCGCCCGCAACAGACGAACGCGGATAGACACGCGCGCCGCGTGCGCTGAGGCCGCGAGCATCAACTCGAAATCGGGAAACGAGGCCCCGCACTCAGGGCAACGGGGATCGCTCTGCCCGCGCAAATCGTACCCGCACGCAGGACACGGAATCGCCCGCGTTTCAATCCGGTCGGCCTCCACCGTCGTATTCCCGCCGATGGGTTCTCGGTAGCCGTGTCCCCCACGCCCTTCGGAGTGGGGGACACGATAATGTCTAAAATACAAGGGTCAGTTGAGGGCTCATGAATCATTCGGGCCGCGCCCTAACTGAAGGATGCATGCCACGGCACATGTTGGCCGCGCCTACACCCACCCTCGAATCTTGCACGCCTCGGCCACCCGCGCTACGGAG
>CAZYXP010000101.1:3293-12968 GCA_964651325.1 uncultured Phycisphaeraceae bacterium | reverse complement strand
CCCCGCCTTCGCCCCCCAAGGTGTAGGCCGGTCGAATGCAGCAGGGCAATCCGACCTCGCCCAGCACCGCGCAGGCCTCGTCAAACGTATGGGCGATTCCCGACCGCGGCACGTCCAGCCCTATGGCTTGTATGATCTCTTTGAAGGCGGTGCGTTCCTCGGCCTTGTGGATCGCCTCGGCGGTGGCACCGATCATCTCCACGCCGTATCGATCCAATATCCCGCGCTCGGCCGCCTCCATCGCACAGTTCAACCCGGTCTGCCCCCCAAGCGTGGGCAAGACCGCGTCGATGGGCATGCCGAGCAATTGCTCACGCTGAAGGATTTTCTCGATGAATTCCGGTGTAATCGGTTCGATGTAGGTCCGATCCGCCATTTCGGGATCGGTCATGATCGTGGCCGGGTTGGCGTTGATGAGCACGACGCGGTAGCCCTCTTCGCGAAGGGCCTTGCACGCCTGCGTGCCGGAATAATCGAATTCGCAGCCCTGACCAATGACGATGGGCCCCGAGCCGATCAACAGAATGTTGTGCAGATCCGTCCGCTTGGGCATGGGGGCTTTATAAGCGATGCCCGGCCCCTTGGCGAGCGGTTTCCAACCCAGAGCCGCTGGCGCCAGCCTGCGGACCCCAGGGCCGCCGCGTCCCGATTGGCAGGTTGCCCCTCCAAGCCCTCCATTTCAATCGGCAGATCGGTGAGCCGCGAGCCAACGCCAGGAGGAGGTCACCGGGCTTGCGCCAGGTGCTCTGAAGGGGGTCGGCCGCCGGTTTTGACTAGCACGAGCGTCGCCAGGCACAGCAAACCCAGCGCCATACTGGCCAGTCCCCAGGTGGACACGGCGGGGACGGTCGTCGGTCCCGTCTGGATTACCTGAAGCGTCTGGTTCGCGGCCACGTTTTGAACCACAGTGGTCGCGCCGCCGGCCCATGTGACGGTGACGGAATCGACCTGTGTGGCCGCCCCGAGCCCGAAATGCATCACAAGCGAGGACGACGATTTATAGCTTACCCCGGCGAGCACCTGCCTTGATTGCACGGTACCCTGGATCTCGACATCGATCCGGGCGCCGACGCCGAATCGATTTCCGCCGAGACCGACGAGCTTGACCATCAGCCAATTCCTCGCCGGATTTCCCTCATCGTTGGCATTGTTGACAAACAGACGAATGCCCTCAAAGAAATTCTGTACGAGGATGTCGAGATCGCCGTCGCCGTCGATATCGGCGACCGCGCTGCAAAAGGCGTTCGACCCCGCGTTGGCCAGGCCCACCGAGGCCGCGACGTCGCTGGCCGGAAAAACGCCCGCGGATTCAAACAGCATGTCGGGGTCGATGGCGTTGACGACGTAGAGATCCTCGTCGCCGTCGTTGTCGAAGTCTAGAAAGTGCGTCCCCCAGCCGGATGAAAACGCGGCCACGCCCGTGATTGAGGCGGATTCGACAAACGTTCCGTCGCCGGCGTTTAGGAGCAACGCGTTGCCGACGGGAACATTGGTCGTATAGAAGTCGGGGAAGCCGTTTTGATCAAAATCCCCGACGGCAAGCCCCATGAAATCGCCGATCACACCTGCCGCGGACTCGGCCGTGACGTCCACAAACGTGCCCGACACGTTTTCCCAAAGGCGGTTGGAAAACCCCTTCGTGCCCTTGTCGTTGGCGAGATACAAATCGACATCGCCGTCGAGGTCAAAATCAACAAAGGCTCCTTGAAAACCCGCACCACGGTCGTCGACGCCGTGCGCGGCGCCGACCTCTTCAAATGTGCCATTGCCGAGATTGTGGTACAAACGATTTGGGGGCACATCCACAGAACCCGGCGGGTCGGTCCGATTTGCGAGGTAGATGTCCAGCCAGCCATCCAGGTCGTAATCTCCAAACACCGCGCCCTGACCCGCGCCTTCATCGGCGACGCCGGCCGCTGCTGCCTGATCGGAAAACTGAAACGAACCGAGGTTACGCAGCAGCATGTTGGGCCCGGCCCAATTTGTGATGTAGAGATCGAGTAGGCCATCGCCGTCGTAGTCTCCTGCTACGAGGCCGGAAACGGTGATCGGAAGCGGTACGTCCGTAGCGAGCGTGTGATCCGCAAACATGCCCGCGCCGTTGTTTTCATAAACACCCAGCCGGGCATCGGCCCCGCCGGTCACAACGAGGTCCGGATCGCCGTCATTGTCCAAATCGGCAAACGCCACGCCGCATCCAAAGCCGGACTTCCAGTTGCCAACCATCACAAGGTAGTCGATGCCGCGGCTCACAGCTTCCTCAGCAAACAGAATCGGCGGCCCGGCGAATGCCTGGACCTGTTGCATGGCGACGCAACCAACAACCGCAGCCGACAAACGAAATGAATTCGCGCGATAGAACATGGACTTGTTTCCCTTCCTACCAGATGACGGGCGATCAAGACGACAGGCTTCGGAATTGCCGGTGCAAGAGAGTCTGCCGCCGCCAACAAGGCCGGAAAACGCGCTCGAGTGAACGCGAGTTCCAGCAAGTTCCGCAACGTTGGATGCTAACAGATTCGGGCGCTTGATGGCAAGGGGGCTAGTGGCGTACGTTCAGAATTGCGGAATCGGCTTCGAGACACGTCCTGCTTCCGGCGCATGGCAACGCCGAAACAGAGCCGCAGGCGCCAGCCTGCGGACCCTCCGCGGCAGGTTGCAAACGGAATGCGGGCGCTATCGGAGATAGATGGCGGGAAACAAGGGTCGCGAGATGGGGTACGTGAATCGAGGATTGTCTGCATGGCCGCGCCGAGTTAGGCCCGCTCGGACGCACGGCCGCGCGGGCTGAAGCCCGCGGCTCGGGTTTGGTGCGAAGCCCGCAGGCACTTCAAGCGCGCGGCTCTGGCAGACGACTGATTGCTGACGGCTGGCAGCTACCCCCGCTACGGTGCCGGCGAGACGGGGCCGCGTCCGGCGCGTTGCAGCAGTCGCTTGGTCAGTCTGCTGGCGTTGGGGCTGCTGCCTGTGGGGTCGCTCGACGCGGAGTGATCGTTGGCCGAGGATGGGGCGTTGGTTCGGGGCTCATTGGGCGAAAACGCCCCCTCTCCAGCGTCACAGGCTGAACTCGAATCCGGCGCGGATCCGGAGTTGGTGGTGTCGGCGTTGGATTCGGCGGGCATGAAGTTCTCTCGCGTTAGCCGTTGTCGATCCTGGTGACGCCAGTAGTCGATGATGGTGTCGATGTCCGAATTCGGCATGGGGTCCGACCAGACCTTGAAGAAATCCGCATCGCCGGAGAGCGGGGTGGGGTCGGGGAGCTCTACCAACGTACGCATCGGCATGACCACGCTATCGCCGATGACGAAGGCCTCTCCGGGACGCAGCACGGGGAGCATATCGACCACCCCGGCGAATTGATCGCCGACGACTTTCTTGACGTAGGACTGATCGTCGGGGTTGCTGATTCGCATGACGACGAAATTGTTGCATTGGGCCAACACGGTTTCCGACAGCTCGGAAGGGCGTTGGGAAACGATCATGGCACTGACGCCGTACTTGCGGCCTTCCTTGGCGACCCGCTCAACCGCTTTCTTGGCGAACTGATTGGGGCCGTCGGCGCGGGGAATGTAATTGTGGGCCTCTTCGAACACCATCAAGAGCGGGTGTCGCTGGCGCGAGGGCGTCCAGAAGTTCACCTCGAAAAGAAGCCGTGTCAAAACAGCGACAGTGATGTCCACAATCTCAAAGGGGATGCCGGAGAGGTCGATGATGGTCAGGTTGCTTCTGGGGTGGACCCGGCCGGTCAAGAGTTTGATCAGGTGGTTCATCAGGCCTGACGTGCGGCCTGCGGAGGTCTGAGCGCTCAGCTCCTCCCGGAAATAGGGCGAATCGGCGCCATGCTCCATGGGACGGAGCATGAATTCGAAACGGCGATCGCTGTACAACGTGTCGAGCCGATCGATTAGTCCCAAGAGTTTGCCATGATAGAGCGGGTGGGGCGTTTCGCCCTGAGGATTGCCGCGGTTGAACTGGCATCGCTGCGTTCTCATCAGCCCTTGCTGTTCCTCGGGATGCAGCGATCTCAGCGCAAGCTGGCTGAAGGCAAGATGATCGTCGTTGACGACGTATCGTGCCTCGTTGAGGTTTTCCGCATACGTCTTGAACTTGTCGAGGGAGAAGTAGATGGGGGTGTCTAGCGTGAGCGCTTTGGTCAGGCCGAGCTCGGCCGCGGCGTCTTGCTTGTATTCGAGCAGTGCCGTGCGCAGAAACGAAATCTGTGTGCCGATATGCTTGGGGTTGGAGCGATCCAGAAGGAGGTTTTCAAGCTCCTCGTACTTTAGGAGCCAATAGGGCAAGGTCAGATCATCGGAGCCGAGGTAGATGACATTGCCGTCGAGCTGGCCGTTTTGATCGGAAAACGCCGCTCGGTACTCGCCGTGCATGTCAAACATGACGACTTGCGACTCGGAAAGATCAAGAATCTCTTGGAGAATCTTGGCCGTGGTACAGCTCTTGCCCGCGCCGCTGTTGCCCAGCACGCCGACATGTTTGGACAGGAATGCCGAACCCTTGACGCGAACGTCAAAATCCGTGTTGTAGGTGAACCGGCCAAGTCGAAAACTGCTGGGGTGGTCGCTATCTTCCTGCGTGGAACCCTCGAAGCTGGAGAAAATCAAGTCAAACGTTTCTCGCAATGCCAGGCATACGTCGTCGCCGACCACGGGATACTCATTGACGCCGCGATTGAAACGTCCGTCTTTCAGTTCGCCCAGGAGCTGGACCTGAAGCACCAGCGGAGGATCCTCCGCGCCCGGCGTGTCGGATTGGAGCTTGGTCGACATGACGAAGCCCACCAGGTCGCGATCGTCCAGCGGGATGATGACGTAAGAGCCCAACTGCCCCACGCGATAGGTGCGGTCCTCAAACACGTGGTGGCGGTCGGAGGTTGTAACCAGGACAGCCACGCGCCCGCTCTCGACGGCGATGATGTTTCCGATTTTGGGTGACTGCATTGCAACCTCCAACATTACGGGACCGGGGCCCCCACGCCGTTGACGGTCCACCGAACGCGCGGGTTCGATTAAGCCTACGATTCGCACGTCAGATCAACCAAGGGAAGATCAGATGGAATCGATCCCCACAGGGACGTTCGTTACCGGCACCGGGCGCAAGCAGTCTGGCATTGGGCCGTCGGTGGTTCGTCGTCGCTCGCGCGCCACTGGCGTCTTGGCCGGACATCCGAAATGCCACTAAGGAAACGCGGTCTTGAGCCTTGGCAACGGACTTGGCGCGTGGCGCCGGCGAACACCCGCCCCGCCAAGGTTGTCCCCAGCCCGGCCCCATGTGGGCCAACCGGTTCGGCGGGTCGGGCGGCGTCGCTGCGTAAGAAGTGTCAATGGAAATGGCTGACCGCAGCCATGGTCGCCGGAGGGTTCTCTAGTTATCGGGCCAGTGCCGGGCCGCGCGCCCCAACCGTCGTCGCGCCGGAGGGACGTCCGATCACATTGTCAAACCTTATCGGGGAAATCCGGAGTTTGTGTCTTGATTCTTCGCATTTGCCGATATACAATACAATGGATGTGCGGATGATCGCGAGTCGATCCCGGCTCACTACCCACGACCGAAAATCAAGTTGCTTCCACTCGCTGCGGCACCCTTTGACCGCGCCAATTTCGAACAGGGTGCCGCACGCCTTTTTTACTCCCCGCAAGACACACCCGCAAATTCGATGACATAGATCGCAAAGGGATCGCAAAGGCTGGACGGTTGGGCTCCTCGATTTTGGAGCGCTTTCGCTACTCAGACGGCATGTCGTCGAGGTCGAAGGAGTCGTCCGGGTCGGTGAGGCCCAGCTCTTCCAACAGCGGATCAACGGGTCTGCTGGATACACTGGCGGCGGTCGGTGGTGGGGAGTTCGAGCCGGCGTCGTCGCCCGGCTCCTGCTTGGACAAAATGGCCTCGGCAAGTTTGAGCCGTTCGATCACCGCGTTCATGTGCGGGAGCCGGTCTTCGGGGCTGTCTTGGCAGCAATCCTCAATGAATCGCACCACGCAGGCTGGCATGCCTTCCGTCGCGGTTTGGTCTACGTCGGAAACGCGCTTTCCGATCAACCCCTGCGAATTCACGGTGACCCTCCGGTTCATTTCCGTGGCGACGGCCTTGCCCGTCACGACGCGGTGCAACGCGGCGGCAAGCCCGAAAACATCCGTCCGCTCGTCCAGGACGCCCCGGGATACCTGTTCCGGGGCGATGTAGTCGATGGTCCCCTGGATACGCGGTTTCGCCTCTCTGATTTTGCAGCTCTGCCCGAGATCGATGAGTTTCACCTGGTCGCCTTCCGCGACCAGAATATTGTTCGGTTTGAGGTCGGCGTGAACGAAGCCCTGCTGATGCATGGCGCGGAGCCCCTCGGCGACGGGAATGAAAAGACGCACCACGTCAACGAGCGGACGATTGAACTCTTTCTCCGACATGGCGATGCCGTCTATGTATTCCATGAACAGGATGGCCCCGCGGACACGCAGACGCTGCCGCATGATTCGCAATTCGTAGATCTTGCGAACGACCGGGTGATCGACAGCCGTGCCGATGGCATGCTCGGCTTTGAGCAGTTCCACGAAGCTCGCATCCTCGGGTTTGGCGATTTTGATGATCTTGACGGTGTAATCTTTCCCGGTACGCATGCACCGCGCTCGGTAAAGACGCGATTGGGCGCCCACGCCGAGCTTTTCGACGATGCGGTAGTTGGGAATATCAATCGCCATGTTTCAATGTCGGACCGGTAAGGGTCCGCCTGTCTCGGTCTAACCAAATGCCGGTTCGGTGGTCACGCTGCGATCCCGGCGAGGAATCTAGCGGTCTCGTTTCGCTGAGCGGCGTTCCGCTCGATTCAGCCGGCTCGAATGAAAGGCGTACCGCCCGCGCGGTCACTTGCAAACGCCCAAGGTCCGGCCAACGCAAGCAATCGCGGCACAAGTGCCCCGCACGCCTGAATCGAGGCCGAGCGCGGGCTGGCCGCGGAATCTTTGCTTTCACCGGTCGTACGTACGCTTTCGGCTCTTTGAAGATTCGAAAGCCACTCACGGAATTCTACGATTCGGTCTGAGCCATGCGTATTGCTCAGGCCACACTTCACCGCGAATATCGCAAGCAGGCTCAGGTGGGGGGATCGAATAATGGCAGAAACAGATATTGCTTATGCGGAAAAATACCCAGCGCGTTGCTTGCGTCGCCGCGGATGTTCCTAATGCAAATGAGTATACGGACCTTCAAGTGTCCGGTCAAACTCGGATCAGATCACCCGGAGGCCGATGAGCATTCTCGTGGTCCGCCGCGGTGGGAGCGACAAAGCATTGCGGCTGAAGAGACAGCAGCGTCAGCTCCGGCGGGCAATGGAGGCGGAGCCTGAGCGGCCCGGAGACCCCGATGCCAGCACTGGTGTGAAGCAGGATGTCCCCCACGCGATGAAGTCCCCGGGCAAACCCTAGCGGAATCGCGTCGTTGGCCCAAAGGCACCCCAAGCCCGGAACGCGGATCTGGCCGCCGTGCGTATGACCGGACAGAATGAGATCGGCGACGTAGCCTGGCCGCCCCCGCCCGGGAATTCGAGGCAAGCCGGAAGACACAGCGGAGGGCCGCTGTGCTACATCGTTGGGCTGCTGTGGTATATCGTCGAGCCGCGGCGCTACGGTTTCAAACGGCGGCGGTACGGCCGCGGGCAGCGTGTAGGCCGTCGATGGAAAGTGGGCGAGCAGGATGGTTGGCGGGTAGCGATTTGAGGGGCTGGTCTGGTCGCAGGTGGCGGCGGTGGCGTCGGCCGAGGTTGCTGGCATAGGGTTGGCGAGCGCGTCTTGAAGGTCGCGGCGTGCTTGATCCGAGGCGGGTAGCAGGCCGTACGTTTGCTCGACGCCGGCAAGCCTGATTTGCGCTCCATTGAATCGGACGATCGTGGATTCGTTGCGAAGGAATCGTATCGGCGCGTGGTGGTGCTCGGCGACCTCCGGCAAATCATGGTTGCCGAGCACGGCGTAAATAGGCGGCCCAGACGCGATCGGGTCGAAGAACTTCGCCATCAGGCCGAGCGTTTTCTCCCAGTGGGGCGGATGGTGCGAGAAGTCGCCGGTGACCAGCAATAGATCGTAATCGATCACGCAAAGCATCCGGCGCGTTTCTTCGGCCACCTTGGTCCAGGCGCTCAAATGCAGGTCGCTGAGATGGAGGATGCGCATACCGGCTAGCGCCGCGGGCAATGCACGGATGGGGACTATGGTGCGATGAAGCTGGACCAATGCCTTACGTTTCATGTTCCGATGTAGCCCCTTCGTGATGGCCGCCAGGTCCATGTAGCCCAGCCGCCCTCGGCTGAGCCGCGGGTTCGTCGGAGCGCACAGCGGTGGCCCGCTGTGCCGCAACAGCGGGGGGCCGCTGTTCGACATCCTTTGGTGTATCGGTTTTTCGGAGCAGGCTACTCGGAAAAAAGTGGTGTCGAGAGGTAACGCTCTCCTGCACTGGCCAGCACGGTCACAATAACCTTGCCCTTGTTTTCGGGCATGTTGGCGACCTTGTTGGCGGCCCAGAGGGCGGCCCCGGAAGAGATCCCGCAGAGAATGCCCTCATACGCAGCGGCTTTTCGGGCCCAGGTGAAGGCGTCCTCGTTTGTGGCCAGGACTACGTCGTCGATGACGTCGAGGTTGAGCACACCGGGGATGAACCCGGCGCCGATGCCTTGGATCATGTGCTTACCGGGCTTGAGGTCGTCGCCGGCGAGCGTCTGCTTGATGACCGGGGAGGTCTCAGGCTCGATGGCGTAACACTTGAAGCTGGGCTTTTTGGACTTGAGCACTTCGCCCACGCCGGTAATGGTGCCGCCCGTGCCGACGCCGGACACCAGGATGTCCGCCTTGCCGTCGGTTTCGCTCCAGATTTCCTGGGCGGTGGTCTGGCGGTGGACCTCCGGATTGGCCGGGTTGTCGAACTGCTGCGGGATGAATGCGTTGGGCACGGTTTGGGCGAGCTTCTCCGCGGCCGCCACGGCGCCCTTCATGCCCTCGGCCGCGGGGGTCAGGGTCAAGTCCGAGCCGAGCGATTTCAGGATTGCCCGACGCTCCATAGACATGCTCTCGGGCATGGTCAGATGCAGCTTGATGCCCTTGGCGGCGCAGACGAAGGCCAGGCCGATGCCCGTGTTGCCGGAGGTCGGCTCGATGACCGTGGTATCGGGGCCGATCTTGCCGTCGCGCAGGGCCGCTTCGATCATGGAAAGCCCGATGCGATCTTTCACGCTGGATAGCGGGTTGAAGAATTCGAGCTTGGCGTAGACGTCCGCCGGCGCGTTGATGATGCGGTTGATTTTCACGAGGGGTGTCTTGCCGATTGCCCCGATAATGTTGTTGTACTGGCCCATGTCATGCCTCCGTCGTGTTTGGATCGCTATTTCCGACTGACGATTCAAGGCCGAAACCATATCGCGCCGGTCGCCGGGCCGCAAGAAGCGGATCCGTGAGGTCTCCGACCGGATGGGCACGCCCACTCAGAGCCGCTGGTGCCAGCCGGCGGACAATGCACGCAAGTCTGCGAACACGCGAGGCAGGATGCGGACCATCCGCGCCAGCCCGCGGACCACCCACCGCGCCCCGACCCGCTGGGTGCCATGGGTAAGTTACTGCTTACCCGTGTCTTTGCCCTGCCCTGCACGGGCAATCAGGAATTGCCCATGCCACTCCGCCTCCCCGT
>CAZYXP010000101.1:0-3193 GCA_964651325.1 uncultured Phycisphaeraceae bacterium | reverse complement strand
CCTGCACGGGCAATCAGGAATTGCCCATGCCACTCCGCCTCCCCGTTCTGCACGGGCAAACAGGAATTGCCGATGCCACCCAGGCCGCCTGAAGAGCGTTCGCGGCGTCGGCGTGGCACGACTGCTACTCTTTGAGGAGCAGAATCTGTTGAGGAGCAAAGTCGGCGCCGGTTGATGGCATTTCCCAGGCCGTGATGGTGGGGGCCGGGTCTTGGGCCCCGGCGATGATGACGTAGCTGTAGCCGATCCAGGCTTCGCGAGAGTCGCGGCGGGAGGGCGTCGAGGGGCCGGTGGGGTGGGAATGGTAGAAGCCCACGAGGTACTCGGCGGTGTCCCTCAGCGTGCGGATGGTTTGGAACAGGGTCTCCCAGTCGATTTGGTAGGCGCCGGCAGGGTCGTCTTCGGTGATGTTGGTGGCTTGGATGGTTTTCGAAACATGCACCGCGTCCTCGTCTCGCCGGCCGACCAGCAGGCCGCAGCATTCACATGGATGATTGGCTCGGGCGTGGGCGATGAGATGGTCGCGGTGCTTGTGGGTTAGGATGATCCGATGCGCCATGGCGATAGTATAGCGAGGGGAGCGGCGGTGGGGCACAGAGAGAGCTGTTTCCTTACGGGCGCGGGTTGGGTGTGGCATGGGCGGGGCGGGCTCCCTACGTGCGCAGATCGGCGGTGGCGCAGGAAGAGCCGCTTGCTTCCAACCGGTTCGGAGGCTACATGCGCAGAGCCGCTTCCTTACGGGCGCGGTTCGGAACGGAGGCGATCTACTTTAGTTATCGGGGCAGGCTACATGGGCCGTCCGCTGCCGGGATCGGAACAGCAATGTCCCCGCCGTGAGCGTGACACCGAGCATCACGAGAAGTCCCCATTCGCTCATGGCCGGGATGGGCAGGCCGCTCGCGAAATTTACCTCAAACGTGTCTATCCACGCCGCCTCGAGCGCCCCGTTGGCGGCCGTTACCTCGATGCGGCGTACCGGGGCATCAAACGTGATCTCCTGCGGGTCCGGCATGGACAGCAGGCAATCCCCGTTGGTCACAAGACCCGGCGCGTTGACTTCATTACCTCCTACGGCCGCATCGAAAAACCTCATTGTCCCTGACGCACCGGCGCCCTGATGGACGAAAAACAGCCTCAGACTCGTCAGATCGTCGTCCAGCGTGATTGTCAGCGGCGACGCGGCTTGGACCTTGTACGAGAACAAACCTGTGCTGTAGCAATTGGCGAGCCCCTCGACCAAACATCCACCACCGCCGCCAAACGATGCGCCGCAAACCGCCCCCGCGTTCGGGCATGCCCCGTCGAAATCAATCGTGCATGTGGGCAACTCGGCCAACGCGGCCGGCGCGATCATGCCCACAAGACCCGCCACCAAATAGTGGTGAAGTAAGCCTGCTGTGCGCTTTCGATTCTCCATTAGGATTCCCCTTAATCAGTCATCTTGTCAGAAAAACATCGGTGTTCATGGACACCCCAAGCTGTCGTGGCGCGGCCCGGTCGGTTCGTGGCTCAAGTCCGCATTGCCCCATTTTGTCGTGCATAATGCACCGACCACCTTACAGCCCATTCGCTGTGCAACGAAGGACGATCCATTCAAGGTCTAAAGGCCTGCGCCGCCGACATGGTCACGGACCATCCCAACCCCCGTGTGCTGGCAAGTACGCGCCATTATGTCCGAGAACTTCGGTGATCTAAAGAAAATTCCCGTGATTCGGATGAATTCGCACAAAAAAAGACCGCCCCGAAGGGCGGCCTTGCAGTAGTACTTTTGTGCAAGCGTCGCGCCGAGTTGTTACGGCGTGATGTTCAGCGTGTCTCCGAGCGAGTCCAACGCCACCATGCCGGATTGTCCGAACAACTGCACCGTGATCGTCACTTGCTCGCCGGCCCCGCCGGTGAACGTCAGCGTGGCGGGAACGGCCGGATCCACGTTCGGGTCCTCTTGCACCAAATCAAACGTCACGCCTGCGGGCACGACGGACCCCGCCGGTACACCGGTCACACTGTAAAGCGCCGTCAGACCCGTACAAGCAGAATCGATCCCCGAGAAGCCGCTCAGATTCAACTCGGTGCCTAAGCCCACGGAGTTGGCGGTTGGCGTGGTGGTCGCAAAGCTCAGATCGACCGACGCGACCTGGATGGGAATCGTCACCGAATCGACCGCCAGTGAACCATCGGGCGTCGTGAAATCCATCGTGCAAACGGTGACGTCGAAGACGAGGTCCGTGCATTGGGTGATTTCTGCTGAAGTCGGCACCGGGAAGGAGGCATTCAGCGTGCCCTCGGGCGTAAGCGTCACCGCAAACGTGTTCTCCATCGCCGGAGTCCATTCTGCAAGCCAACCCGCCGCGTTTCCGCTCTCGATCCGCAACAAGACATCGTTAGGATCATCCGGCTGAACGGCTCCCGTGGTGCGGCCGACGTTGGTTATGGGCGAGATCGCCGGACGCGTCACCGTGACACTGTCCGTGCCCGTCGTGAATCCTGTCGCTGTTCCGGTGGCCGTGAAGGTGAAGCTCGCGGCAGTCGCGCCGCGGGGCATGGTAAACGTGGCCGAGCCGTCGCCGGCGTCTGCAAAACCGTCAACGAGAGTTGTATCTCCGGTCCACACGATCGTTATCGCCGGGTTGGTCGTCGCGCCCGCGGAAGCCTGAATGGTAACCGGCTCGCACGAGAATCCGTTGGCATCTAGACCCGCGTCCACCGAAATCGGCGGCTCGGTGCCCCCGCCGCCCGCACCGCCTGTATCGCATGCGTCGCCGATCCCGTCGCCGTCAGCGTCCGCTTGGTCGGCGTTTGCATCGTTGAGACAATTGTCGCAAAGATCGCCCACGCCGTCAGCATCGGCATCGACCTGGCTCGGGTTGGAGTCGCTGCTGCAGTTGTCGCAAAGATCACCCACACCGTCTCCATCCGCATCGGTTTGATCGGCGTTTGAATCGTCGGAGCAGTTGTCGCACTCGTCGCCGAGGCCGTCGCCGTCGGTGTCGGTCTGCGCTTCGTTGGCAATAGACGGACAGTTGTCGCACGCGTCGCCCGCGCCGTCGCCATCGCTGTCTAGTTGACCGGTGTTCATGTCGTTGTCGCAGTTGTCACACGCGTCGCCGAGTCCGTCACCGTCGCTGTCGAGCTGATCCGGGTTGGACACCATTGTGCAGTTATCGGTGCCATCCGGAGGGTCAGGGATGCCGTC
>CAZYXP010000100.1:6197-13010 GCA_964651325.1 uncultured Phycisphaeraceae bacterium | reverse complement strand
CTCGTGGAGGTGGCTGGCGCCGCGGGGGCAAGCCGCCCCTTTCGGGGACGCGGAAAGCTGCTTGCCGGTTGCCGGTTGCCGGTGGCGGCGCTGCGCTTGCCACCGGCTACTATAGAGCAGGCCTTCAGCCTGCAATGACAGCAGCCGATGGAGTCATGCAGCCGGCGCCACGTGCGAAACGATACCCAACTGTCTTGAGTCCATTTCCGAGATATACTTGGCTTCATGACACTTGGCTTCGAGCCACGGCTGGATTGGAGAGTCCTTATCGGCGTCGATGCCCAGGGAACCCGAGCATGATCCCACGAATTGCGTCCATCGAAAACCTGATCGCCAGCGACCCTCGCGGCCGCAACATCTTTGGTCTAGCCATCGCGGATCAGCTTCGCCTAGTCGCTCAATCGCTTCGGCTGGCGCGGCGCGTCGGCATTGTGAGTGGTCTCTTCGTTCCCAGCGCAAGGGCCGGGGCCACCGACGGCCTCAGCGGCGCGAAGGTCGTTGGCCGGGCCTTGGAACAACTCGGCATCCAGGTCGACTACATCACCGATTTGCCAAACGCGCCGATTTTTGAATCCATCGGAATCAGCCCTCTTGTGGACGCGGAAGATTATCTCGACGCGTACAACCCTACCCATTTGATCGCCGTCGATCGGCCCGGACGAGGCGAGGATGGCCGGTATCGCGACGCAAGAGGTGTCGATATCACGGAAACGACTTCGCCGCTCGATGAATTGTTTCTGCGGGCGACGCGGCGAGGACGAACCACCATCGGAATCGGCGATGCCGGCAATGCGATCGGCATGGGCAAGGTGTTCGCCCCGCCTGTAGCTCACCCGTCTCCGGGTGTGATGCCGCTGGCCAACGACACCGCCGCGCCGGCGAAGCTAACCACGACTGTCGCCACGGATTTTTGCATCGCGTCCGGCGTATCCAACTGGGGGGCCTATGGGCTGGCCGGAGCCCTATCCGTGCTCACGCAACGGGACTTGCTGCCCTGCCCAACGGAAATGGCTTCCGATATTGAGCAAATGGTCGCCGTCGGTGGGGTGGTTGATGGAGTGACCCACCAGCGCGAGCCCACGGTAGACGGATTGGATCTGGCCGCAAGCGTACGCATGCTGGAGGAAATCCGCCGACAGATCGTCCCGTCTCCGCTGGCGACGGGGCAACCGTTGCGGGTGGCCGTCCTGGGGTATGGCGTGTCCGGAAGAGCGGCCGTGTCGTTGCTGGCCGAACGCGGCCACTCCGTGAGCGTATCTGACCAGAAGCAGGTGACGATCGAGCCGGGCACCACGCTGGCCGGCGTCGAAACGGGCGGCCATTCGATCGAGTTCTTAAAGGGGCATGATCTGGTCATCGCCAGCCCCGGCGTGCCGGGCGACGCCGAAATCCGCAACCTGCTTCATCGCCACGGCGTCCCCGTAATGAGCGAACTCGAATTGGCCTACCAACTCAGCGATCACCCGCTCATCGCGGTGACGGGCACTGTCGGCAAGCGAACGACCGTCGAACTCCTGGAGCGCATTTTCTCGCTGGCCGGGCGTCCGTTAACCATTGGCGGAAACCGCGGCGAGCCATTCTCGGCACTGGTTGACCGCCGCGACGCGCCGCACAGTCTGGCGCTGGCGGTCTCGAGTTTTCAGTTGGAATCCATTGTGAATTTCCAGCCGCAGATCGCCATTATCCTCAACATCAATGAAGCCCACCTCGACCGACATCGGTCGCTTGCGGAATACGAACGCATCAAGAGCCGGATCTTCATGAACCAGCGCCCAAGCGACGCGTTGATTCTTGCGTTCGACGATCAAAACGTGCGCATGCTCGCGCGTCGCCGGCAGGGGCGCACGCTGTTCGTTTCGGCGAAACAGCCGGTGGATCGAGGCGCGTGGCTTATTGGAGGCAAGGTCTACCTCAACGTCAGTGGCGATCAACGCGAACTCGGACCGGCCAAGACGCCGTTTCCCGAGAACCTGCTCTCGTCGCTGGTCGCCGCCGCACTCTTGGGCATCCCGAGCGAGCAGCTTGCGAGCGTTCTGCAAGAGTTGGAGCAAGCCACTTCCTGAAAACTCAGTGCGCCGCCGGCAGAGCCGCGGGCGCTAGCCCGTGGACCCCGGGAACGCCAATCTCCCGATTGAAGCGTTTCACGTCCTACCGACCAAGCCGATCAGGAGATCGGTGGTTGCGGACCATTCGCGGAAGGAGGTCGCAGGGTGCATGACACTTCCGGAGGTTTCAACGCCGTTCTTTCCCGCAGCCTGAAGGGCTGCCCTACAGTAGCCGTGGGTCCGCTCCTTGCGAACCCACGGTCGCCGACACCCTACGTTGTTCGATCCTGCAAGGGTCGGCTAAACGTCAGGTCGGGTCCACGCCTCGGAAAAGACGCACCCCTACAGGGTCGGTCGGCTTTATGGTGGTGCGATCCGGGGGCGGCGCCACGCTTGCCCCCGGCTACTTTAGAGCACGCCTTCAGCGTGCCATCACTGCCGCCGATTCTGTCATGCACCCGATGTCACCGGGTTTGCGCCCCTGTGCTCTGAGAAGTGCCCGCCGCCGATGAAGTTGAACATACCCGATCCCGCGGCATACTTCTGATCCTTGATAGCCTGATCGTAACGCGTATACTTCCGGTTGTTGCGACCGATTCGTGTCCTCGCTGAGTACGACAAATGCACCAGGCTCCAGTAAAGATGGCCAGGCGACTCGCGCTGTGCCTTGGCCTTCTGCTCCCTGCCGCCTCTTGGTGTTCAGGATGCTCGGCGGGCAAGATTCCCATATCGATTTTTAATCCCGACAAGCGAACGCCATTGTTCGCGCGAACCAAACCCAAGGTTGTGATCGGAGTGACCGACCCCGGCAAAGGCGTCTTCGACACGGCGGATTGGGCCTTTATCAAGCACCGAGCGCCTTGGGATCCGATGGCTCGCGACCTTTCCGTCTTTACGGATACAAGAATCCGATTTCACCTGCTCACACCTTTTCAAATCGCCCACCTGTTCGAATCAAAGCGGTGTGATTTCGCTCTGGTTTCCGTCGAGGAGTATCAGGAGCTGATCCGAGAGGGGGCCAGCGCCCGAATCATTGCTCGATCGGAGCCGTTTCGCCGACAGGGCATTCTGGTGGCCGACGCGCGGTCCGATATTCGGTCACTGGAAGACTTGCGCGGTAGGGCGTTTGCTTTTGGGCCGCGCACCGATCCGGTCTTGTTCTTCAAGACGCTGGCCGTGCTTGACGAGGCGGGCATCTCGCCTTCCGATCTGAAGCAGGAAATTGTCCTGACCGGATTTGACGGCGCCTTACAACACCATCGCGACTCGCGTCAGGCCGCCCGCGAAATCGTATATGGGTTGCGTGCTCAGGCAGGGGTTGTGGAGGCGTCGGCGTATGAGGGCTACCCTGCGACCGGAGGTCGTTGGATTCCGTTGGCCTGCACGTTTAGCAAGGATCAATTCATCGTGCTCGACCGCACAGAACCCGTAGAGGCGGTAACGCTTCCAGAGGCGGTATTCATCGCTGCCGACCACGTAGACGAAGTTTTGGTCCGCCGCGTGCAAGAATTTCTGGTCGCGTCGCATGTGCGAGCCCCCGAGGCCATCCACGCCCTTGGGTTTGGCCGATTTTCAATGCCGCCGATGCCGCAGAAGCCACCAACAGAAACCCCAACGCGAGAACTTGCCTCCGTGGAGCAGCATGTTGAAGAGCCATAGGAGCCACGTCGCCACCCTGTTTGGCCCACACCCTTCCAGTAGCGCGCATGGGTTTGTTGGATGTCTGCGATTGATCATGTGGCTGGTGGTATGGCTGCCTGCGACGCAACTCGTCGCGATCGACAACCGGCCCCAACCACAATCCAATGTCGGTGGCATGACTACTCGTGACGAGCCCGCTATTGAGATCGACAGGTTGATCCAAGGCCTTAGCCACCCTTCGTTTGATGTCCGATCACGCGCTACGCTCCAGCTTTGCAACTATCCACTCGAAGCCAGAATTCCGCTGCAACGCGCCGCCCGATCCGACGACGCCGAGCGCGCCTTGCGTGCCCGTGCAGTCTTGAGTCTGCTCGATCAGATGGCGTTCTCCGGCGTGGACATCAAGCTTTCTTTCTCCAAAGACATCATTGCTTGGGACCAGTCAGTCGATCTTGTGCTCACCTTGCACAACCGATCCAACTATCCGGCCACCATTCCGTTTCAACTAAGCAAGGAAAACCGCGCAACGTTGGATTCACATGCCAGGCAGGTCGGAGACATGCTTGATCTCTCGGAATGGCTGATCCTGCGCGGCGAGGACGGTAGGGCCGTTGAGTTTCATCTCGACGACGTGATGGACGAGAAGGTGATAGCGCGCACCATTCAAGAACGCATCGACCTGGACCCGAAATCCACGCTGGGGGCGGGCGAAACGGTGAGCCTGAACATCGAATCGTTCAACCGTGGATGGGCGCGCTATGCATTGCTCAAGCAAGGCCGATACACTGCTACGATTGAGTACCTCCCTCCTTGGCAGGACGAGCAGTTCATCCGCGCTTCCGTGGGCGCCGTCAAGAGCAACACGGCCACCATCTCGGTAGCGCGGTCGGCTCCGCCGCGGGTTTCCCCTTTCGGAAGTCCCGCGACGCTTGGTCTGAACCTGGGCGAAAAGACGCTGACGGCGGTGCTCACCAATCGGAGCGACCTGCCATGGACGGTCAACACCAATTTCGGCGCTTACGCGCCACCGTCCGCGCAAGGCACATGGGTACTGACCGTCGGCGATCAATCGATCAGCATCCCCGCAGTGCCTCAAAGTGCCCAAGACCCTAGACCCGTCGAGCCCGAGAAACTCGTCAAGGTTCCGCCGGCCGGGACCATTGATCTGTTTTCGATCGATGTGCAGCGATTGCGCGACCATCTCAAAGCTGCAGCGGGCAGCGACACCGCCGTATGGTCCGTCCGCGCAACATACCAGAACATCCGAGAACGCCGCCCGCGTCGTCCGGCCCACCCGGCCGCCAACAACGAAAACCCGCCCCGGCAGGTCAAACCGGCGGAATCGCCCCGAAGGCGTGTCCTTTTTACCCACCTGGTTAGCCCAGAAAGAAGTAGCGCCGACCTCGCACAGGGCCATCCGAGTCGCAACTCTAAGGGGCCGATTGACACGAATCCCGTGACGCCTCGCGAAGAGCCACGGCAGTAGGGGCGTACGCAATCGAAGGCCGCGCGGCATGCTAGAAGAGCTTTGACGAAGCCAGGCCGGACCCGACCCTTTGGGATTTAGGTGGAGCAGGAGCCCCGTGCCCTCCTTGCCGAGCGTATAGAGCCGTTGCCCCCCTCGGAAGCCTTGGCTAGACTGACCCAGAATTCTTGATTCCCCCCATGTTCGACAAGTTTTCAAATCCTTTGAAAACAACTGGAAACGCTGAAGGTACCCACTAGAATCCGATCTTCTCGGGTATGGGAGCGTTTTGGTGCCTTGTGGGCCCCTGAGCCGCGGGCTTCAGTCCGCGCGGTGTTTCGGGTCGACAAAACCCCCGCGGGGCCGCAATGATTTAGCACGATGATTCAGGCAAGGTCGATGCACACGACGATTGAGATTCTCAAGCCGCTACAAACGCTATACGCGCCGATCCAGCCGGACCTGAACGCGGCTATGCAGGTTTTCGACGATGAGCTCGCTTGCGATCTTCCCTTTATCGACGAGCTGTGCGGCGTGGTGCGGTCGTACCGGGGCAAGATGCTGCGCCCTGCGCTCCTCCTGCTGACCGCCCGCGCGTGCGGACGCGTGACCCATGATCACCACGTGCTGGCCGCGGTCGTTGAAATGGTGCACATGGCCACCCTGGTTCACGACGACGTGCTCGACGAGGCGGATGAGCGTCGCCGCCAACCCACCGTAGGCAGCATTGCGGGAAACGAGGCGGCCGTGCTGCTGGGCGATTTCTTGATCAGCCATGCCTTTCATCTTTGCAGCAGCTTGGACAGCCAACAGGCTTCTAGAATCATCGCCGCGGCCACCAACACTGTGTGCGAAGGGGAAATGCTTCAAAACCATTTGCGAGGCAGACTCGACCTCAGCGAGGCGCAATACTTCGATATTATCGGTCGAAAAACCGCGGCTTTGACGGCGGCGGCGTGCGCGCTGGGAGCGCAGTTTTCCGGCGCATCCGACGAGGTCGCCTTGCGGATGCGTCAATACGGGCAAGCGACCGGTTTGGCCTTTCAAATCATTGACGATGTCTTGGACGTGACGGGGGATCAGAACGCCGTCGGAAAAACCCTGGGCCGCGATGCCGATCTGGGCAAGCTCACCCTGCCCACGTTGCATGCACTGGCTCTGGCCGAAGATGGTGAGGCGTCGGTGATCTCGGCGGCGATCGGCGAACCGAGCGGTGGCCATGCCGCCGCACTGCGAGCTTGCTTGATGCGGGTGGGCAGTATCGACTACGCCATCGACGCGGCCCGCGATCATGTACGCGACGCGCTCGATCAACTCACCGCCCTACCTGAGAGTGCCTCGAAAAAGGCACTAACGGCGATGGCAACCTTCATCGTTGACCGAAACTTCTAGCGTTGCTGTAAGCCTACCGTGAAGCGGCCGCTCTTTCACCTGAAGCGGGTGCCCCATACCTCTTGGACGTGGGGGAGGCGATGATTTTGCTGGGCATCAGGATTTGAAGGATATCCGGCACGGTCGCCAGAGCACGAAGTCTTGGATCGACCGCAAGCGCAGGCGTCAATCGAACGTCATTATTGCGTCCTCCACCCCCAATTGGAGGGCCACCCGCTGTGTTCTCTGCGGCCAAATTCGGCACGGGAACACGGGTAAGCAGTAGCTTAC
>CAZYXP010000100.1:0-6097 GCA_964651325.1 uncultured Phycisphaeraceae bacterium | reverse complement strand
CCGCCAGGAACACGGGTAAGCAGTGGCTTACCCATGCCACCCGCCGTGACCACGGACCGGCGTTCCCGGTCTTACCCGTATTGAAATCAAGCGGCGATTCGGGGGCGATTTTGAGCCGGCGTCGTGATACGATGTCTTGGGGGGACGATGTAGGCTCCGAGGGTACCGCGGTGTGTGGGCCGCGGACGTTGCCGCTCCGTGAGATTCCATGCACGGATCCCGAGATTCAGAAGTCGATCGGTACAAGAGGAGGTTCACAACATGTTCGGCATGCACACGCGGCGCAGTCCTCTCGGCTGTAGGCTATGGGTGATGCTCCTAGTAGTGGGTGCAGGCCAAACAGCGATGACGGCATGGGCTCAGGAAGAAGCCGAATCCCCCAAGGACTTGACGGCAACCATTGATCAAGGATTTGCGGAGCTGATCGGTCGCTACGACTGGAGCAGCGATGCGCCCAACGTCAAACGGGCCGTGGAAGCCGTGTTTGAGCAAAACGGCTGGGACACAGAATCTGATCGGTTTGCAAGCCAACTCGCAAGCGAGGTTGCCCAGATTCCGCCGTGGGATCCCATGCGGCGCATCGATTTTGTATCGTCCAAGCTCGCCGATCGATACGGCATCCCCCAGGCAGGCGAATTTCGAATCAAAACACGTATGATGCTCGACATCAGCGAGTTCTTCGGGCGCCATTCTCATGTCATCTTCGAGCAAACACAGGCTTTCATGAAAAAACGCATGGCTGGCGAGCCCCACACGGCGGAGGATGTGGCCCAGTGGTCCAAGGCGACTGACGGCATGAACGCGGAGTTTCGCGAATGGGGGAATCGCATGTACAATGAGATTGCAGCGATGGTCGATCCCGAAGGTCTAATTCGGCTAGACGACGATCTCGCCAGTTTCCAAAAACGCATGGCCTACATTGAAAAGATGGACAAGGTCTGGCGGGCGGGGGGCTGGAAGCCGAGCGATTGGGGGTTGCAGGACGATCCCGTTCAAAAAGGCACCCATCCTGGCATGCGGATCGGAAACGTCGACAACCAGGCCACCAAGACGCCCAAGCCGCGCTCGCTCCACACCCTGCCGACGAAATGGTACGCCCACGATCAGCACACGTGGATTGCCTACATGCTTCAATTCAAGCGTCGCTACGAATTCGATCAGGGCCAGTTGACCGCCATCGACTCGATCCACGTGGAGTTGGTCAGCCGCGCGAACGCCTATGCGAAATCGAGATCGCGCGAATTGGATCGAGTGCCCGCGCGGGATCGACCGAAACACGAGCTATATCAGCCGATCTGTGCTCTATTCTCCGAATTGCGCGAGCGATTGGATGCCATGCCGACGACGGGCCAAAAGGAAAAGGCGCAGCGCAAGGGCAAACCGGCCAATGAGAATGACAAGAAACCCGATCGGAAGTAGGGACTTGTCAAGACGCGAGGCCACCGACCTTCAGTGGCTGGAATCAACGGGCCGGCGTCCATTGGCCTGTAAAGATGGGGTAAGATCGGCGGAGTCCGATTTTCCCCTGTGTGGGTTGGCCTCTAACCCCTTTTCAGGCATATGATTAGAAGACTGCCCATTTCCGGCGTATTGGGGTCGGACAATCGTAAATGGGCTCGGCAATCGGTCGCGTTTTGCCGATTGATTAAGTGGTTATCGGGTCGTTGACCCAAGTTTCATAGGAATGCGCAAAATGAGGTCAATCCCCGCGGGAACAAGCGTTCAACCAGTGCGCCGCGTCGCGTCGCTCGCTTGCGCCTTGGGCCTTCTTGCGCCGATAGCGCCGTCGTTTGGGCAAACGGAAACATTTAACGCGACGGACCAGTACGGAAACGCACGCGCCCGGTACAGTGAGCGGCGATCTGCGGGCCTGTTCCAAAACAGCACCCAACGCCAGGCGTTGCGGGGTTTTCAAGACTTCAATCGCCGAAGCAACAACCGGGGCGGTTTGGTGCCCTTTTCCTTCTCCACGAATCGGTCGTTCAGCTACGGCGCCCGACAAGCGCAATACCGCCGCGCGTTGCAATTCCAGAGCGCCTCACTCTACCAGCCCAACCTGATGGCCAAGACGGGCATTGTCCGACCGTCTCAGAGGTATGCTTTTGAGCGATACGGTGGATTCGCGCCGAGGAGTGGGGCGCGAGGCGCGTCGGATCTCGGCACGATTCTAGCGCGACCGAGCGCCCTGACTCAGGCCAACGGGCTCACTGCGCCTGTGGACCGGGCCATGTGGCGCCGTGGATCGGAGGGCGAGCTGGCCGGGTATGCGCGCGACAGGCCGTTTGAGGTGCCCGAGGTCGCGGACCTGCCCGAGGGGGCACCGACGCTGTCAGAACAGGTGCATGTGCGGGTATCGCTGCGCAATGAGGCCACGCGGGCCAGAGCATGGGATAGATTCGAGGATGGCGCGTATCGACCGGCCGCCCGCGCGTTCGAGGGGGCGTACGTTCTCCTGCCCAATGACCATGAAGCGCGCCTCGGCGCCTTCTTTTCCTACCTTAGCCTCGGGGCCACCCGATCGTGTGGGGCGTTGGTCAAGAAAATCGCCATCGTCGTGCCCAACCCGTTTCTCTACAATCTTCAGTTGTCCGATCGCCTTGCATCGCCGGATCAGGAGCGGGAGATGCTGATTCTCGTGCAGCGATTCGCGGACGCCGAAGCCAGCGAAGCGTATGCCAAAGCGGTGCAAACGCTTGTTCTCTGGCATCTCGGCGAGCGCGACGCGGCTGAGGACGCGGCGCGCACCTTGGCCGCCCTGGCTCCTGATTCTGCGTTTGCCGAGTGGCCCGAAAAGCTGGCGATTGCGCAGCGTGCTTTTAGCCTGACCGGAGACTGAGGGGGCCACCGCGAGGGACTCCGCGGGCTGAATCGGAGCCGCCTTCACCAAGCTCGTCGCTACCGGAGGATTTCAATGAACCCAATCCAACATGACCCGCACGACCGGCGCCCCACGTGGCAGATCGCGGGCGTTTGGGGACTGGTTTGCGAGGCGTAGTCCGGCTTGAACGACCTGCGGTCCATTTCAAATGATCCGTTTCCTGCGGCGCTTGTGCCCTTTCGCACAGGCTTGGTGGTGGCGGCGCATTGTGTATTGTTTGCTGGGGCATTGCTGGCCGCGTTTTGCCTGGCGTACAATTTCCGGGTCGAAGTTCGCTCCCAATTCTGGTTCACGAAACTCTACTTGCCCCTGCTTGCCATCGCGCTGCCCGTCAAGGCCGTGATTTTCTGGTTGACCGGGCAGTACCGCGGCTCATGGCGGTATGTGGGCCTACGCGATTTGCTCGGCGTCATCCGGGCATCGCTCATCGGAACGTTTGTATTCCTGCTCGCGTATTTCGTGCTTGAGAATTCTTGGGAAGCGCTCTACGCCACCGCTCTGATTGACGATCAGGGGATTCCCTTGCTCAGGCAATCCTCGACGTTTTCCCTGGACCTCGCGTGTACGATTGGCATGGTCGCGGCCGCGAAAATTGTGTTTCGGTTCTACTACGAAGACCTCCAAGGCCCCCGCGGCGTCGATGTGAGGCGTGTGTTGATCGTCGGGGCGGGTGACGCTGCCGAGGCCGTGCTGCGTGAGTTGTTTCGCGCCAGCCGGGATCGCTATGAGTGCGTCGGTTTGCTCGACGACACGGCCGCGGTGCATGGCGAGATTCACGGGGTGCAGGTGCTCGGGCGCACGTCCGACCTTCGAGAATTCTGCGAAGCGCTGGATGTCGCGGAGGTGCTCATCGCGTTGCCGCACGCCACGCCCAAGGTCATTCGCGGCCTGGTCGAGCAGTGCGAAGGGACTGGCGTCCAATTCCGCACGATTCCGGCCGTGAGCGATTTGATCGAGGGGCGTGTACAGGTTTCCCAATTGCGTACCGTCGGCATCGACGATTTGCTCGGGCGAGAGCCGGTCGAGTTGGACACCTCGCAAATCGGCGAGCAGCTTCGTGGCAAGAAGGTTTTGATCACCGGCGCCGGCGGGAGCATCGGTTCGGAAATCTGTCGGCAGGTGGCGGCCTTTGGGCCCGCGTGTTTGGTACTCGTCGAACGCAGTGAAAACGCGCTGTTTGAAATCCACCGCGAATTGCGACGCTTGTTTGCTTCGGTGGACATCCTTCCATGCGTGGCGGACATATCGGACGCGACCCGGGTGTTGCGGGTTTTTGAATCGCAGCGCCCCACAATCATCTTTCACGCCGCCGCCCACAAACACGTGCCCATGATGGAAGAGAACGTGGGCGAGGCCATCAAGAACAACATCGGCGGCACCGCGACCGTAGCGGCGGCGGCTATCGAATGCGGCGCTGAAACCATGGTCATGGTCAGCACCGATAAGGCCGTCAACCCGACCAGCGTGATGGGTTGCACCAAACGCATCGCCGAGATGTATGTGCAAGGTTCTGCCGCGGGTGGGGCGGCTACGACCAATTTCATCACCGTACGTTTTGGCAACGTGCTGGGCAGCAGCGGAAGCGTCGTGCCCATTTTCAAGCAGCAGATAGCCGACGGCGGGCCGGTCACCGTGACCCATCCGGACATGGTTCGCTTTTTTATGACCATCCCGGAAGCGGCCCAGCTCGTGTTGCAAGCGGGCACCATGGGGGCTGGCGGAGAAATCTACGTGCTGCACATGGGCGATCCCGTGCGCATCGTCGATTTGGCTCGGGACATGATCACGCTCAGCGGTTTGCGACCGGGGATCGACATCGAGATCGAGTTCAGCGGCGTACGCCCGGGAGAAAAGCTCTACGAGGAGCTGTCCGGCGAGGGCGAAGACATCGGCGACACCGCCCATCCGAAAATCGGCATCTGGAAGCATCGCCCGGAGCAGTGGGAGGCTGTCCAAGCCGGGATCGATCAGTTGATCTCCGTGGCTGACACCGCGCCGCCGGCCGAACTGCGGACCGCGATGAAAGCGATGGTGCCCGAGTATGTCGTGGAAGATGCGAACGGCGCGGTGAAGGTTCCGGGCTGATATGCACTCGTGACCCGTTCGGCGGTGGGCCCTTTTCAGAGCACCGGGCGCAAGCCTGGTGACATTCAGCCAGCACAACGCAACGCGAGACATCGCGTCCAGCGGCTTCAACGCCCGAGCCGCGGGCTTCAGCCCGCGCGGCGCCCCGGATTGGCATGACGCCCAGCCATTGCGGGACGCTGGCCCGCATGACCGCGCAAGCTGAAGCATGCGGCTCGGAATCAACCCTGAATCAACCCTGAATCAGCCCTGAATCAGCTCGGAATCAGCGCGGTTGGCCCGGCGTAGGCCTACGAGGTTCGCCCCTTGCTACGCGTCACTTCCCAATTCGAGGCATCGATCGATTCTTGCGAGTGTTTGCTCTTTGCCCAATTTGGCGAGGCTGTCGTGGATGGATGGGCTGACCGTGCTGCCGGTGATGGCCACGCGAAGCGGTTGTGCGACGTTGCCCAGCTTGGTGTCCATCTCCTCGACCATCGCGCTAAGGCGTTGCTCAAGCGTCGCCGCATCAAAAGGGTCGATCGATTCGAGGCGGGGGCGCAGCTTGGCGAGCATGGCGAACCCGGCGCCTTCGTTTTTGGCGAGGACTTTCTTGACGGCCTTGGGTTGATACTCGATGGATTCGGTGGCCTGGAATAGAAACGCGGTCTTCTTGATCACGTCCTCAAACGTGCGAAAGCCCTTGCAGGCGGTGAGCAGCCAAGCGAGGTCGTCGTCCGAAGGCGGCAGGCTTGTGGATTGAAGGATCAGCGACGTCCCATCTAACATCGAGCCATCTCCGGCTTCACGACGCACGTCCAGATAGTCTTTGAACGCCTCCAGCAACCGTGGTTGAGCCGTAGCGGCCGCAATGTCCGTGTTGAACGCCAATAGCTTGACACGATCAAAGCGGGCGTTGGTCTTGCCGACGCGCTCAATCGTGAAGGCCTCGGCTAGCTGATCCAGGGAGAATCGCTCTCGATCGTCGCCGGGTGACCAGCCGAGCAGGGCGATGAAGTTCACGATCGCTTCGGGCAGATAGCCGGCGGCGCGGAAATCGTGGACGTCGATTTCCGGCGGCGCCTGCCCCGCTTTGATCGCCTTCTCTTTATCGCGTTTGCTCATCTTGCTGCCGTCCATGTTGAAGATCACGGG
>CAZYXP010000099.1:0-13044 GCA_964651325.1 uncultured Phycisphaeraceae bacterium | reverse complement strand
GGTTTCTGGCCCAGGAACAGGCCCAGCGCCCGATGTCCATCGGCCGGCACCTGGTGCCGCAGCCGGCGCCGGGCTGGGTCGCGCCCGCCGAGTCGCCCGCCCAGTCCGTTGCTCCGTCTCAGGCCCAGCCGCAGTCCGCTCCGGGGCCGCGGGGCGTCTCGCCTTGAGGCGCCGTGCCCGATCCATCGGATGGCGCGTCTTCCTTCGCCGTTGGTTGGTCGGCGCTCTGGGGGCGGTCCGCTTGGTCGACGGGAGGTGTAAACTCCAAACGCTCCACGGTGAGTCCCTGTTGCTCCAGCGTATGTCGAAGGTCCGCCAGCCGAGAGTGCAGCAAGTCGTGGGCCGCAAACGTCTGTGTCTGCACGTCCAGACTGACCCGACCGTCCGCCACCCGCATGTCGATTCGTACCTGTCCCAACTCCGGAGGATCGAGACGGATGACCGCGGTCGAATCGCGCGCGCCGGTGTGCATGCGCAACGTCCCCACCCACCGCCACCACGCACGCGGGGCCCAGCCACATCCACAGTGGCCAGGCGCTGTCGAACAAGTAGGGATGATGCACGGGACTGAAGAATCGCACAAAACGGCCGAAGAACCCTTCGCCGGAACCACTATACCCGAGATTAAATCGAAACGCCGCGTCGAGAAACGCGCCGGCCCGACCGGTCGCCGCGAAGTACGCCAGCGAGGCACCCCAAGTCGTCGCGGGGCCCGCCGCCAGAGAAATCAGCCGGCGCCATCGGCTCGGTGCATCACGTTTTGGCGAAGCGATCTTGCGTGCCGAAGCGATCACCCAAACCGCCAGCGCCAGCCAATGCACCGCGAGCACGGTCTTGATGGTCGAGCCGATGCCGAGCAAGACACCCGCCACAAGCAGGGAGCGAATCGAGCCGCTACGGCGAAGGGCGAGCCACCAGGCCGCGAGTACGAACGCGTTCATGAAGATTTCGCGATTGCAGCCCTCACCCGCGGTTCCGGGATCGCTCGAAACCACGGCGAACGTGAGTGCCGCGCAGGCAGCAATCCAGGTTCCGCGCAAACGCCTGACAATCAGGAACACAAACCCCATCGAACAAAGCGAGAAGCCGGCCGCCAAGCAGCGAAATACCTCCGGCGCGTCGCCGAACATCGCCATCATCGCCGCAAAAAGCGCGAAAATGCCAAACGGCTGATGGTCCCACACGTCGATGTACAGAAAATCTCCCGCTAGCAACCGCGCCCCGATGTAGGCGTAATTGCATTCGTCCGTTTCCAAGGGTAGGTCAAACGCATGGAGGCGAAACGCGATCAGCACGCCGGCCGAGATGGCCAACGCGATCCAATCGACGGCCGCTAGCGGCCCCGGCAGAGGGCCGGATAATGCGTCGGCGCCGTCCTGCGGCACGGCCGGCGCGGGTGGCCGGGCCTCGTCCGCGAGCGTCTTTGCGTTGTCCTGTGCCATTCCATGCACTCTTGACTCAGCCGATTCAATCTCAACGTGCGGTTGTAGCGGGAATCCAAATCAGGAGCAATCGACCGGTTGCTTTTCAGGGCACCTGGCGCAAGCCTGGTGACATCCGCCCACGAACGGTCCGCAGGCTGGCGCCCGCGGCTCTGAGTCGGCGTAGTCATCCTGCCGAACGTGTTGCTGCACTAGCGCCCCAGGGCCCACCAAAACGGTTTCCATGGGCCGCGTTTGCCCTATCATAGCTGGCATGATTACGTTTTCGCTGCAATCGGGATCCAACGGCAATTCTATCTACGTTGAAGCCGCCGGACAAAAACTTCTGTTTGACGCGGGCATCACCGGGGCGATGGCCCAGCGCCGCATGGCCGTCCACGACCGCGACATCAAGGACGTCGATGCGCTGTTTATCTCCCACAATCACGGCGACCACATCCGGTATGCCGGGGTCTATCAGCGCAAGTTCGACATGCCGATCTACATGACCAAGAAAACCGAAGAGCACACCTGGGACAAGTTGGGCAGGCTCGACGACGTTCGCTACTTCGTTTCCGGCACGTCCATCGAGCTGGACGGGGTGACGATTCACACGATCCCTACGCCTCACGACGCGGCCGACGGCGTCGTCTTTATCGTCGAGGCGGACGGTAAGCGACTGGGCATTCTCACCGACTTGGGGCATCCGTTTCCCGGATTGCCCGGCATCCTCCAATCCGTCGATGCCGCCTATCTCGAGAGCAACTACGACGCGCATCTCTTGGAATCCGGATCCTACCCCATGGAGCTGCGGGCAAGAATCAGCGGTGATGGCGGCCACATTTCCAACGACGAGGCTGCGGAACTGCTCAAGTCGTGCCCGCAGCGGCCCAAGTGGATCGCTATAGCCCATCTGAGCCAGGACAACAACCGGCCGGAGTTGGCCGTGCGCGCGATTCACGCGGCCGTGGGCGAATCCTATCCCGTCCACCACGCCTCGAGATATCAGACTTCGCCTTGTCTTGAGGTGTAACTTCGCGCCCAAGCCGAGGGCCATGTTTGTGGAATGCCAAGAACTTTTCTATTCCACCCGGCGCTGCGGCCGCTCATTTGGCGGTGAAGTCATGAACGCGCCGCGTGAAAACCATCTTTCCGCCTCGCGGACCTCGGCGACGAAACCCAAACAGGTGGAAGACGTCCACCGCCAGAAACCGGGCGATCACTGGATCGACCAGCAGGGTTCCTGGTTGATCCGGATCGCGGCGAACGCCCGGCAGCAATGGCAACAGCACGTCGGCCCCTATCGTGCGGAGCACGCGCGAAACTCGAAGCCAGATCCTCTTGACCGGCGTCGCAAGAAAGAATCCGTCCTCGCCCTGATCCTGGTAGAGCGGTAAGAGAATTCGGCCCGCAATCGGGGCGGACACCACTCCATGTCGATCTTGGCCCATTTTCTCGCCGCGATCCACCGGCTGAAAACTCTCATAGCCCGGCTTCATTCGAAAGCGATCCGATCCGCGTACGATGTGCCGGTAGCGGACCTCCAGAATTGGAGGGACGCCTTGGCAATGCGTATGCAGCAACGCCCGCGCCGCAAGCACTTGTGGCATCGCCCGTTCGGCAAGGTTGCCGGCGGCGCAGAGCCCGAGCCAAATCGCAGCCTCCTGGCGATCGACCGAGGCGGGGTCGTCGTGCTGGCCGGCTTCGAAACCCATGGTCACAGCGCCGCGACCATTGACATATTCGGTGACGGTGCCGCTGAGTTGCTCCTCGAGACCAAGGATGATGGGCACAGGAAACCGAAGCGCGAACGCGCGGTTGGGGAGCGTATCGCCGATCAGGGCAAAGGGAATTCCCTGCGCGGAAGTCGTGTGCAAGTCCATAAAAAAGACGTTGCCAGCGCCACCGGCGAGGCATTCGTCCAGCAATTCAACGATGGCCTTCTGTTCGGCCTCTTCGACGCACTCGACCTGCCCATCATGGAGTCGCTCTAATTGCTTCGCCGACCAGATGCGATTGAGATCTTTGTCCACAAACCGAACACCGCGGGCGAGCGCGGCCAGGTTGCCGGTCACCCCGATGAGCCTGCCACGAAAATCCGGCGATTGCGCGATCAACAGGCCGAGCACGCGCTCCAATGCAAGGCTTCCGGACGGTTCGTTGCCGTGAATCGAACCGAGGCAGATCAGCGTCGGGCCGGGCCGGGCACCGTCGAAGCGGCCAATCACCCTCCTGAGCTCGCTGCCTCCCTCGCGCGTTTCAACTTGCCGCATCACCACCACCGGTCAGTGATCCTTCAGTTGCGCTTCGAGCAGGTCGGCCGCAACCGCCATGTAGTCCGCATCGGTGATGATCCCCACCAGGCGATCGTCCTTGACGACGGGCAGGCACGCCACGCGGTTGGTCCGCATCATTTTGATCGCGTCGAGGGTGCGCGTCTCCGGACTGACAGTAATGGGGTTACGCTGCATGACCTGTCCCGCCGAAACAGGATTGCCTTTACCGTGCGGAAGATCCCGAGCGAGAAATCGAAGGAGTTGGCGATAGGAGATGAGCCCGACGAGCCGATGCTCATCGTCCTCGACGGGCACGTGCCGAATGCGTTCCCAGTCCATCAGATTCGCCACCAGATCGATCACCTCGCCTTCATGCACGGTAAACACATCCGTGGTCATGTATTGCTCGACGTGCACGTAGCTCTTTTGCCAGTCCCCGGCCTCGTGGGGACGCGCAGGCGTCCACTCATGGACGGGTTGGTTGTCCTTTTGACGCGACCACATCGCGGCAGTTACCGCAATGAGCCGCTCTGACTTGCTGGAGACGTCTTTCATGCCCGCCAGCGAGGTCTCCAACCAGCGAGCGCCCGTCCGCCCGGAAGAAACCCGGGCATCGATGATGTTCAAGTATCGATCCGCACAGGAGCGATCGATGCCTGCCTCCACCAAACCTTGGTGGGCCAGCGGCACCAACTCCTCGCAAATCAACTTCTGCGCGGGAAGCTTTCGATCGTCAAACCACCCCAACTGGGCATCCAAACCGATTCTCGCGGCCACTAGGAAATTGGACTTAGCGACATCAAAACTGAATACCTCCGTGATGTCCTCGTATCTGCTCGCCAGAGCACTGACCAGCCCGAACCAAAACGCCGCGTTGGCAACTTCATCCGCCACGGTGGGCCCGGCGGGCAAGATGCGGTTTTCAATGCGCAGATGCGGCTTCCCGTCGCAAATGCCGTAGCAGGGCCTCATCCAGCGGTACACCGTGCTGTTGTGGAGTTGGAGTGCCCGCAGTTGCGGAATCCCGCCCGAGTCCAGAATCGAAAAGGGTTCCTCATCGACATCGATGCCGAGCACCACGCGAAAGCGCGAGATGTCCTCACGGAAAATCTCGATCACCGAATCGCGGACCCAATCGCTGCCAAAACTCACGCGAGAACTTCGCTCTTGCAATTGATGCCCGGGCCGGCGCGTATCGACGGCCTGCTGAAACAACGCGATTCGGGTCTCACTCCAAAGTCGCCGCCCAAACAGCATCGGCGAATTGGAGGCCGCGGCCAACACCGGCGCCGCCACCGCTTGGGCAATGTTGTACAAATGCGCAAACTCATCCGGGGACACCTGGAAATGAACCTGACAGCTCGTGTTGCAGGCTTCCAGCATGACCGATTCGTGTCGAAGAATCAGCTCGTCGGTGCCGGCTACACGAAACTCGAAGGCGTCACCGCGTAGCGATCGCAACGCTTCGTTCAATGCGAAGTAGCGATCGCGCGGTGTCAGATTGGACAGATCGAGGTCCGATTTTCGAATCGTCGGTAGAATGCCGGTCAGGATGAACTTCGTATCAAGCCGATCCGCCACCACGTTGAGCGTCTCTATTGCCTCGCAAAAGCTCCGCTCCAATCGCGACAGACAGTCTCCCTCAAACACGAGCGGCTCAAGATTGAACTCGAAATTGAATTGAGCCAATTCGGTCGTGTAGCGATCGTCGTCGAGTACCTCTAGGAGTTCGATGGCCTTGGGTGCGGGTCGCCAGTGGTCGTCGACCAGCGTCAACTCCTGCTCCGCCCCGATGCGCCGGACCCCTTTCTCGAACATGTCCGAAGCGAGCATGTGCTCCATTGCGCGAAGGTCGGTCAGCAACGCCTTCATGAAGACGCGCAAATTGCTCGCTTCGTTGAATCGATTGACGTTTTTTTCACCCATTAATCGTGATCATCTCTCTCCGCTCGCCGATCGTTCCGCCGCAACACTGCTGTCAGTCGAACCGTACAGATCCACGCCGAATACGTCGAAGCCTTCATTCGCCGCGGTCATTGTAGGCAAACAGCAAGCCGACCGCCAACGATCCGAACCGCGCCCGTAAGGAAGCGGCCCGCGGAAACCAAACGCAACGCAAGCAACCCACCAACACCCGAGCGCTTTGGCACCCATCAAACGTCCTCCTCTCCCCCCTCTTACTCTTCCTTCTCTCCTTCTTATTGGTGTCTTGGTGCCTTGGTGGTAAACACGCCACCGGGTGCGACCGCCTCAGCTCCGCTCTTGGCGACAGGCCAACGCGACGCCCATGATCCCCGCATCATCGCCGAGTCGCGCCGCCTGCAGCGGAAGCTTGCGATCGCCGGCCCCGCGCCTCAAGAGCATCTCTTCCAAACAGGGAAGCCCCGTACACACACCACCGCCAAGGACCAACGCATCCACGCGCCACCGGCGTATGATTCCACCAGCGACCCGCAAAACCGCCTCGCAAGCTGCACCGACAATCTCAGCCGCCGGCGCGTCGCCGCGGTCGAACGCCGCCTGCAAGGCCGCCAATCCGCCGGCATACCCGGTGGCATGTGTCGCGCGCTCCAATGCCGCCCCCGAGGCCACCGCTTCCAAGCAGCCACGCTGTCCGCAGGAACATCGCACATCAAGCACCTCTGAGGGGAGGCGGAGGCAAGACAAGTGTCCGCGATGGGGCCTGCCTAGCGTCTGCCACTGTCCATCGATGATCAGCCCAAACGCAACGCCCGTACCAAGCCGAAGATGAGCAAACGCGGCGCGGCCGTTCCGGACCAGCGCGTATTCACCAAACGTGGCGGCGGCAGCGTCCGTCGCGAGGTGTACCGGAGCCCGCAATCGCTGCCCCACGATCGCCGCCAGCGGAGCGCCTTCCAACCAGGAGCAATGGACCGACCGCTCGACCGCTGTTCCATCGGCGGAAAGAACGCCTGGAACGGCCAGGCAAATGGCATCCAATGAATCGTGTTGTGTTTCCGAATCCGCCCTCAGATGGGTCGCGACGTCCGCGAGTCTGTCTTCCAGCAACGCCAACGAATCGGGCGTGGCAATACGCCGAATGACGCTTATGGGTTCGCGTTCAAAAACAACGGCCACCCGCGTGGTGGTGGCGCCCACGTCAATCGCCAGGACCGCGTTCATGGTTCACCAGAGCGGTTTTCGACGAGCGGCCGAGGCCAGCCTTCGAATTTGGGGCACAACCCGCCGCCGCAGTTGCGCGCGGGCCCGGGCCTGACCGTCGCGCACGGGTCGGCCATGCGCGTCGCGCCGCTCGAAGATAGCGTTGTACGCAAAGACGCAGAAATGTTTCCCGGAGCGTGCGGCCCGATTAAGCTGCGCCCGAACGAGCTTGGAATCTCGCTTGTCGCACTTGATGCCCATGACCACCGGGATGTCGGCGTCTGTGTGTTGCCATTGCGCCAAAGCGCGATCAAACCCGCGCAGGTCCGCGTCGTAGTTCATGGGATAAACGGCATCGAGCAGATGCTCGGCGAGCCACTGGTGGGAATCCTGGAAATGAGCGCGTTTCGCCCGTGCGGCCGCGGCGCCCACGGCCGCGCTGAGCACGACCTCCGGCTTGGCGCGTTTGACGACCGCGCGAATTTCCCGCACGAGTTGCGTTACCTGCCCGGTGCGCCATCGGTCCCACGCTTGCGGATCGTTGTCCGGCGTCTTTCCGGTTTGCTTGCGAAACATCGCCAGCGTGCGCGGATCGCGCGGGTAATCGGGCATGACCGGGGGAGAAAAATCGTTGCGCTCGTTGGGGAATCGAATGTAGTCCAGATGAATCCCGTCGACGTCGTAGTGGGTCGCGATTTCGCCCGCTAGGTCTGCCAGATAGCGACGTACCTCCGGGTAGCACGGGTTGACGCTGTTGTACCAACCCAGCGGCTGGCGCCCCCCCGAAGCGTCCCGCCAGAACCAATCCGGGCGGGCGTTGTAAAGCTGCCGCGGATCGCTGGGCGACTGCTTGCCGCGCCAACCCGGCATGACGTTAAACCAGGCGTGCAGCTTCAGGCCCCGCTGATGCGCTTCAGCGCACGCCACTTGCAGCGGATCAAAGCCGGGATCGCGCCCGCCAAGCTGCTTCGCCCAGGGTTCCAGCCGCGAACGATACAGCACCGTGCCGTTGCCGCGAACCTGAAACAAAACCGTATTGAAGCCGGACGATTTACATTGGCGCATCACGCGAGCAATGTCGCCGGGCGTCTTGAAATCCCATCGTGTAACCCAAAGGGCACGAATCGTCGCATCATGCGCGGACGTGTTCTTGTGCCCCGCGAACTGGCAGCCCGCCGACAGGCCTAACAGCAGCCCAACCGTCACCACCAAGCAGGAGCGGCACGCGCCGTGCCATAATTCGATTATGCGCATCAACTGTTTCCTCAAATCAGGTCGGATTTCGTGTCCAGCACATCGCCAACGCGGCTTCCGCAATCCGCGAGCAACTGCTCAGCCGTCGCGCGATCCACCCCTTGAAGGTGCATCACCAGAGCCGTTTTCACGCGCCCCCCGGAGCGGCCCAAAAGTACGCTGCAGGCTTGCCGCGACGCCCCGGTCAGCGCCTCAAGCATCCGGACGCCGCGATCCACCAACTTGGCGTTGCCGCCGGTGTTCACGTCCACCATCAGATTGCGGTACACTTTACCCGTGGCCGCCATGGCAATTGTCGTAACCATGTTGAGCACCATCTTGGTGGCCGTGCCCGCCTTGAGGCGCGTGCTCCCGGTCAACACTTCCGGTCCGGTGACGACGCGAATCGAGATGTCCGCTTCATCGGCCACCTGCCCCTTGGCGACACAGGCAAAAAACACCGTCTTGGCACCAAGCTGATTTGCGCGGGCGATCGCGCCGTGTACAAACGGCGTGGTTCCCCCCGTGGCGATGCCAAACACCACGTCGTTGCCGCCGACCGGCTGTCGCTTGAAACCCTGCCCGCTAGTGGCCTGCCCGACCATGGCCTTGCAGCCGGCGCCGACCCCATCGATCGCAATGGCCCCGTCTTCCCGCGAATCCTCCGCCCCCTCGACACTGCGAAACATAGCCTCGCGACCGCCGGCGATGATGCCCTGCACTTGGTACGGCTCGGATAGAAACGTGGGCGGGCATTCCGCGGCATCCAGAACCCCCAAACGCCCGCTCGTCCCCGCGCCGACGTAGATCAACCGCCCGCCGCCGGAAAACGCCGCGACGACCGATTCGATGGCACGGCAGATGTCGGCTTTGGCGAGATCGACCGCGGCCGTAATCGACGCGTCCTCCCAATTGATGAGCGTGAAAGCCTCGTCAACCGAAAGCGTGTCCAGATGATCAGAATGAGGATTGCGTAGCTCGGTAGTGAGTTGTCCTCGATCCTCCATGATCGAAACCGTTATCCCCAAATCGCCCGGCGACGTCAAGAATCGCGAATGGGCGGCCGCAAGTCTTACGGCGGCTGGTAGGCTGTGCGGAGCATCGCATCGGCGTATGCGGGAAAACAAGGTGGGTTAGGGACACACCCTGCGCGATATCGTAGCCGTGGGTCATGCCGATTCCGAAACCGCGCCGCCAGCAGCGCCGCGTACGGCGCAAACATCACGAGCATGACCCGCTTCCGCAGGTCGCTGGCGATATCGCAAGCGAGCCGGCCAACCCGCAGCGAGGTGCGGATTGACCGGCCCGGTAGATGGGATGCGTTTCCAGCTTTAGTGGATCAGGCGTAAGGCAAGACGCTCTACGCTTCTGGCCCTTCGGAAATCGCGTGTTCCCCTGGCGACGCGCTTGTGATGAAGGCCCTGGCCGTCATCACTATTTCCTATCATGTTTACCATGCTCGTCATCGTCGCCATCGTCATCGAGGTCGAATCCGGTGATGCGCATCAGATCGTCGGTGCGGCCATCAACAGGGTTGCTGGCGAAATCGAGCAGCGAATCGGCCTGCTGGCCGTGTTGAACAAAATAGAAGGCAACCTGCCCTGTTCCATCGAACACGAATCCGGTGGGCTCCGCCATCGGATCGGCCACGGAAAGCACAGACACGCATCCGTCGGTCTTGATGTCGCGGTCACTGCCGTCCGGAAGGCAAGCCCAGATTTCCCCAAAATGGGCATCCTCGACTACGTAGAGATTGCCCGTGCTCGGCTGAAACGCGAGGTTGTCTACGGAGTTGAAACGCGCGTCGCCCTCGATCATTCGGTTGGCCACGACGACCGCATAGCCTTGCACCTCAGCGGCATCGGCCAGGTAGGTTAGGTCGGTTCGCGTGTCAATCTGCTCACCCGTGCCGGCGGGATTCGTATCGATCGCACAGACGACCTCGCCGAAATGGGACGCACGTGAACGGCCCGTGTTCGTCCAGCAGAACCGGATGCCAGGACCGGTGTAAGCCGGATCAGCGTGCAAGTCCTCGGGGCGATAGAAACCTGTGGCCATGTTATCGGCGGCGTCGCTACGGGCGTTGAGCGCGTCTACCGCGACCCAGGCGCCTTCTCCCACCTCGCAACCTTGCCCGTATTGAGGGAAGGAGGAGCTGGTTCGTTCGCGGCAAGAAATCTGCATCGCGTACGTCTTGCCCGAGCGGAGCGGCGAGTCGCCGAGATCCACAATGGCTCCGGCGGCGGGATCATTGAGAAACTCCGGTACAAACTTGAAGATCGAGCCGCCGTTGCTACCGAGCGTGCCACTACCAGGACGAAGCTCATCGCCACCGATGACCACGCCGCTTGCAATGACCGTCAGGCCTTCCCAGGCCATCGTCGGCAAGCTTTGACGCTGTACGACGTTTTGGCTCGCGGTCGCGCTGTCCAGGCCATCACGAATGTCACCCGTGGTGCGATCCGCCACCCACTGATCTGTTGTATTCAGCGGGTCGATGACCTCGTACGCGCGACCGCTGTTGTTCTCTTCGGTTGCCAGCACGGTTCCCCAAGGCGTCGTACGAACCCCATCGCAACGAGACAGCCCGTGAAGGATGGTTTCCACGGCGCCGGTCGCAACGTTCACGCGTTGCAGCGAAGCATTGAGTCCATCGGCGCCGCCGGTAGTGGTCCCGCTACGGGTCTGCTCGATGCAAACGATCAGATGCGTGTACTCAAGATCGTTGGGCCAAAAGGCGATCATGTCGCCCTTGGTCGAAACGTTGCGGGCCACGAACGTGGCCTCCAACCCCTCCGCCAAAAGCTGCCGGTCATTGGCCGTCGCAACGTCCCGAGCCACTACGTCTGCATCGGTCGCAGGCCCTTGAAGCGGGCTTTCTATGCCAAACCACTTGTGCGCGCCATCCTCAAGCATTTCTTGTACTTTGGCACCGAAATCCGACCCGTAAACAGACTGGCCCAGGAAAAACACGGCCAACCCCAAAATCCAAACTCGCTTGTGCCATTGTTGGCTCATCACTCCATTCCTCCTTTTCGTTTGAACTCTAACCCAGAACAACTTAGACCCTTAACAGGTCACACAATACACTCACTCAAGTGCGGGGGCATTGTGACTGTTCGCCATTAAGCAGGTGTGAAGAGCAAAATAATACTGGAAGAAGACTAGATGAAGAGAATCCGAGATCGATCGCGGCTTCGATCGTTTCTTGTGAGATGGGCGTCATGGCGATCTTGCGCCGCTGAAAAAAGGGACGGCGCCCGAGGTACACGTTACCCGGCTACCCCGCCAGCAGCGCCGCGCAGAGCGTGTACATTACGAACTGAACCGGGGCGATGCCGATCAGGCGCAAGCAGAGGTCTAACCGATTCACATCTTGAAAACCGAATCCCATACCCCGTACTGTTCTTCTCTTCTCTTTGCAGGCCGAAAGCCTGCGATGCAGTAGCCGGTGGCAAGCCCGCCGCCACCGGGACCGCCGCCTGCAAATCCGCGTCCCTGCAAGGAACAGCTTCTGTTCGCTATGTTTCCGAGTCACGTCCAAAGGAAACGAGAGTCACACGACACACCTACGCCCTCTTCGATCGCAACCGATTCCTTGCCGAAGAACTGCGCTTCATGTTGCGGCGATTCTTGGTCGAGAACGCGGCATGCACGAGGATATGCGTTAGGGTTTGTGCCGGGGCTGTAGTCTGCACTCGAGCCCATGGCGCCGGAAACGTCCAAGACGACCGCTCTCAGGGTCGTGGTCTTGGCGCGCCGCAAACCGGGGGCGGCGCTATGCGTGCCACAGCCTAATATGGAACAGCACTTCGGGCTGGAATCAAAGCCGCCGATTCTGTTATGCACCCGATGGCTATGCCCATGATAAGTCTACACCACCGGCATTGGCCAGCCCAGCAGGTACATGGCCAGCACGACCAGCGAGATGCGAATCCTGTTGGAGATTGATGCTCGCCTAATTGTTGCGAACGAGTTTGCCGTAGCCGATTTGATAGGTCTGGTAATCGAAGAGGTCGATTGTGCCATCGCCGTTGCGGTCGTAGCCGGCGCAGCGGGATGCCAAGCCGGTGACGGATTTACCGTAGCAGCACTTGAGAAAATCGCCTTCGCAGTCGGAGGCCGGGCCGATTACCGGAGCCGTTCCCGGGGCGTTTAGTTGGGCGATGACTCGGGCGCGATGTTGACGAATGCCGTCGAGTTCGAGTCGAAACATGTATCCGCCGAGCCCAATCGCCAAGACCACGGCCGCGGCGATCGGTGTGAGCCACATCGCCGCCTGCTTTCGCGAAAGCCCAAAACGCCGTACCGGCCGCTCGGAAACGCGGAACGCGGATTCCAACGGGGCTGTTGCCGCTAACCCTGCCGTTTCCTGAGAAACAGGCGTGGGGCGAAATACCCCGGCTCGCTCAGCGGCGGCCATCTCGAGTATGGCTCGCTCAACGCCATCCAAACCAGGCGCGCCGGATGACAGCGACGCGTGTTCCTCATGGTCGAAATCGGACATCAACACCAGATCCTTATCATCAGGCAGCCTTCTTCCGTGGGCGCATGTCGCCCGAATACACCTAGCTAGTCGCAGTCCGGGTCACTTGGCGCGAGAGAAATCCCGGTTTTCTGAGCCACGCAGACCCGTAGCTCATCCAAAACGCGCCCCCAGCGAGATCGGAGCGTGGATTCGGACATGCCCAGCGCATGCGACGCAGCCTTCCACTTTCGCCCGGTGATGGCCTCCAACTGGCCGGCCATCCGTTGCGATTCGTCGTCGAGCCTGCCAATGCACGCCCGCAAGGCCTCGATCAGCTCCAGCTGAGCCATGTTATCGGACGGATCGTCCTCGTGACCCAGCTCATCGACGATCGGACCCGCCAGCGCCTCGTCAACGAGCCCGGCTCGGCGGCTCCGGGTCGCGCTGAGGCACCGATTCTGCGCCAGACGCAAGAGATCAGATCCTACAGGTTTCAGGCGGTGATCAGGGCTCAGCTCCATCG
>CAZYXP010000098.1:0-13046 GCA_964651325.1 uncultured Phycisphaeraceae bacterium | reverse complement strand
CCTTTGGGCGACGACGTCGGCAGGCAGCAACGCGACCGAGCCATTGACCTGTTGGATCAAACGGTGCGGGCGAGACAGCGCAACCGCTTCCAGGCTCCAAGGCGTTGGCCCGCTAACCAGCAGAATCCAATTGAGATCGTCTGCATGGCTTGAAGGCACCGGACGATAGCTGATGGCGTCGGGGAGCGAAAATGAAAGGGGTAAGGATCGGCCGCGCATCACCTCGACGGAAGCGGGCCAACGACCGTAATCCCGTCGGTAGGCGACTGCCGCTTTTTGAACTTTGTTCGTTAGCGCTCGCCACTCGTCGGTGCGGTGCGGGTCGTCTTCCATCGTGGAGAGCGCGCCGGGTGCGGGGAACGCGCCGAACTGAACTTGTGTGGTCACGGTGGAACCGAAAAACAAGCCAGAATAGTTAAACAAGAGCACCCACCCAACCAGCGCCGAAAGAGAAAGGGCCAAGCCGACACATGCTAGGCCCTTGCGGGCGCCGGAATCTCGTGGTCGCGATAACGCATACAATCCAGCCGCGATTCCAATGGCTTGCGCGACAAGCGGCACAAAGATCATCAAGCCGGCTACCAGCGCAACAATGGAGGCTGTGGGTCGTCCTGCCGGATTCTCGCTCGGGGCGATCGTCGAGACCGCCACACGAGGTTCCGCCATCGGGGCCGCAAGCGGAGGCACTGGCGCCACTTGCACGTCGGTGGTCGAGTTCGGGGGAGGCTGCATCCGAGAACCGCAATTCGGGCATCGGAAGCGCCCCCCGGCAACCTCAGTGACCACATGATGACATTGAATACACGTCAGGGACATAACCATCCGATCGAAGTCGCCAATGACCGATGGCCTATTCTTGTCGAGCCGGAACCCCTTGAACAGTGCCTGCAAGGAAAAGCCCGTAAGGCATACAAGAATGGGGGGGGGAGAAAAAATGGCGACGGCACAGGTACGGTCGGGGTAAAGAAGGAACAACCCGCACCGCCGCCATAAGTAGGATACCAAACTTGGTAGGCTGTGCAACCCAATTCCATCCAAAAATTGATCTTTTTCCGTCTGAATTCCTGCTAGTGAAAAGTCGTTCGATTTCTGGGGTATTTTCCTAGGAAGCCGGGCGATGCATATCGGGGCGTTGGCCGCAATCGCGAATCTCCTTAAATATCATGAGGCCGCTTCGCTCTTGAACAGGTCTGTCCGGATTGCCGGGGCTACGCGACGGTTCCCAACGGCCCTGGTTTTGGTAACATCCACGTTCTGGGTGTGCTGCAACTTGCTTTCTTCCTGAAGGCCGCAGACTTTGCAGATGGTGCGCGATTGCCGACGGCTATTGACGGCCAGGCCCCATGCAGTGGGTGTTTCAGATAACGGGTCAGGCTGGAAACAGAGCAGCCCACCTGGATCGTTCAGGTGCCTTGGATCGCCTGGTCGTCAATAGCCGCCGGTCATCGCTCCCGGTCATTGAGGGTTGATCGTCGAAGGAAAGTAGTCCCATGTCCTATCGAGTCTTAGCCCGGTCTTATCGTAGCAAGACATTTGATGACGTCGTGGGGCAGGAACCGATAAGCACGACCCTGCGTAACGCGATCGTTTCCGGGCGCGTGCATCACGGCTACCTGTTTAGCGGAACGCGAGGCGTGGGCAAGACGTCCATGGCGCGTATTCTGGCCAAGGCGCTGAATTGCTTCTCGTCCGAGGAGCCGACGCCCGAACCGTGCTGCACCTGTGAATCCTGCCTTGAGATTGCTGCGGGTGAGGATATAGACGTCGTTGAAATTGACGCCGCCAGCAACAACGGTGTCGACAACATCCGCGATCTCAGAGGCAACGCGGGCTTTCGCCCTGTGCGTTCTCGGTACAAAATCTACATCATCGATGAAGTCCACATGCTGACGACTGCGGCATTCAATGCGCTGCTGAAAACGCTGGAAGAGCCCCCACCGCATGTCAAATTCATCATGGCCACGACCGAGCCCGAGAAAGTGCTCGAAACCATCAAGAGCCGCTGCCAGCAATTCGATTTTCGCGCTATTAGCGTCGATCGAATCGCGAGCCATCTTCAAGCGGTACTGGACCAGGAGAAGACCGAGGCGGACCCGGCCGTTGTGAGACGAGTCGCGAGGCTGGCGCGCGGATCCATGCGCGACGGTTTGTCCCTGCTCGATAAGCTGATTTCGTACGGTGCCCAGAAGCTGACCTTGGAGATGGCAGAGGAGATGATCCCCGCCGCTCATGACGAGATGGCGTCCGCCGTGGTCGGGAAGATTGTCGCGTCGGATCCGGGCGGGGCCCTGATTGAGCTTGATCGAGCCCTTCAGAGCGGGCGTACGGTCGAGCGATTCTGTGAGAGCTTGATCGAGCACGCGCGAACCCTGATGGTCCTCAATGTATGCGGCGGCGAGACGGATCTGGTCGATGTCCCCGCCCACATGCGGGAGACCCTTGCCGAGCATGCACAAGCATTGGACGCGCCCACGTTGGTCTACATGGTCACCCTGCTTGAAGAGCTGAGGCGCAACGCCAAGCGGAGCGGAGCCTCCCGGGCGCTGGCCGACGCGGCCGTGGTCCGGCTTGCGATGGCCAAGAACTTCACGGCCGTTTCTGAGTTGATTGAGCGCTTGGATGGCGTGGAGTCGGCGGGACCATACGAGGGCGATGCGCACCAAGGCGATTTAGCAAAAAAAAAAGCGCCGCCCCGAACCGAACCCAACACTCACGTAGTCGATAAGACAAATATCGGCGAGGGGTCGGGGCATCGCGCGAAATCGGGCGCAGAATCGGGCGCAAAGACGCCGCCGCCGGTTGAGTTGCCGTCGGTCGAACCACCGAAGGCCCCGGTAGCCCGGCAGGAGGAAGTGCAGCAGGCGGATCGATCGACGGTTTCGTCGCAGCAGTGGCAGGACGTGGCGAGGGATCCTACGGTTCAGCGCGTGTGCGACGCCGTCGAAGGAACCCTTTTTGATGTTCGGCCCGCCACGGGGCCTGCCATGGGACAGGAAGAGAATTCGGCGAGCTAAGAACCCGTCTGGTATATTGGTTTTCGGAGGGCGTTACGAATGTTTGGACAACTAGGCAACTTGGCCGGGTTGATGAAATCGGCGAAAGACATGCAGGCCAACATGGCCAAGATGCAAACTGAGTTGGCCGTCCGGCGATTCGAGGCGGACTCGGGGGGTGGAGCCGTTCACGCGACTGTCGACGGTAAGGGCGTTCTCGTCGATATCCGGATCGAACCGGCGGCCGTCCAAGATATTGAGCTACTAGAAGATCTGATTAAGGGCGCCGTTTGCGCGGCTTCCACAAAGGCGCACGACGCGATGAAGGCCGAAATGGCTCAGCTCGCTGGCGGGCTCAACATTCCCGGTCTGGACGCGATGTTGGGCGGAAGCAGCACTCCTCAGTAGGTGGGCCGTTCGAAATCCGATCGTCCGAAGAAGAACACTGCATTATTTGCGGAGTCCACGCGGCTTCGATCGGGCGTCCCCGTGTAGCACAGCGGCCCTCCGTTGTGGTTCGTACCCACTGCTTTGTCCAGGCGATCGCCCGCCAAGGGCAACGACCCAGCCGAGGGCGGCTGGGCTACAACGGCATGAATCGGACGCAAAGGTAAGGTGCGCATGGGGACGGAATCGATCGAATCGCTCGCACGTCTGCGAGAGCAATTGCAAAAACTGCCTGGCATCGGTTCTCGCAGCGCGGAGCGGTTGGCCTTTCATATTCTGCGTGAGCCGCGCGCGTTTGCGGAGTCGCTCGCGAAATCCATGCTTGATGTGAAGGACTTGGTCGTTCATTGTAAGACATGCTTTAATCTGACGGAGTCCGATCCTTGCGCCATTTGCGCGGATCCAATTCGAGATCACGGCGAGATTTGGGTGGTCGAGCAGCCCAAGGATCTGCTCGCGCTGGAGGCCACGGGGCTTGTTCGGGGCGTCTACCATGTATTGATGGGCCACCTTGCCCCATTGGACGGCGTCGAGCCTGAACACCTGACGCTGGGCAAGCTCGCCGAGCGCGTCGATGCCGCGGACGTGCGTGAGGTGGTGCTAGCACTGAACCCCACCGTCGAAGGCGATGCGACGGCGCTGTATGTTCAGGAATTGCTCCGGGGCAAAGCCATTTCCATTACGTCTCCAGCGCGCGGGCTCGCGGTTGGATCCCAACTCGAATATGCCACCTCGAGCATGCTCGAAGCAGCGATTCGCGGTCGAACTCAACTCCCCTGACGCGCTCTAAGGTGAGCCTTCATCGCGTTCGCGCGGGCCGGGTTCGAGGGTCGGCCGATCTCCCGATCTCCCGATCGGTTACGACGTTACGCAGGGTGTGCCGGACCCAGGGGGAGATGGGCGATCCCCGGGTATGTAGGCTGGCGCCAGCGGCTCTGGATGGGGCCTCCCATCTCGTCGAACGAGTCAAAGGACGGCGTTTGTCCGATAAGGAATAAACAATCTCGCATGCCGTCCAGACTTGGTATAATCAAGCGTGCCGGCAATGGATCGCCCAGCAATGGATCGCACCGTGGAATGTCCACAGCGCAATTGCCAAGGTACGGCGCAGATTCGAGGGGGCGATAGGTTGCTTCCCGGGCGGTTTGCTCGGTGGAAGCCAAGGTGGGTCGTCGATGTCGCAGTTCTTCTCTCAAGGAATGTCGCAGCAATTGCGGATGGAGCAAAAGCTCACGCCGCAATTGATTCAGTCGATGGCGATCTTGCAGAAGGCCGTTGCCGATCTCGAAGTCCACATCAACGAGGCGCTCGAGACGAATGCCGCGCTTGAACTGGCCGAGCCCCAGCCCATGCCGTCCGACGGCAAGGATTCCTCCCAACCCCCCTCCGGCGCGGACGACCCCACGCCACACACGAGCGGCGACGAACGCAGTTTTGATCGCCTCGATTCCTTGTCGCGGGACTACGATCTGGGATTCGACAACCGCGCCCCGCTTCTGGCTCGGCGCATAGCCGATTCGGGCGAGCGCGACGCCAAGATGGGCGCCCTGGCCAACACAGCAGGTCGCCCCATTAGCCTTCGAGAACATCTTCAGCAGCAATTGGCCTTCGTCGATGTTGACGACGAAAAGCGCGAGGCATGCGAGCGGATTCTCGACCACCTCGATAGTGACGGGTACTTGCGGGTGCGATTGGAGGAAGTGGCCACCAGCAAGCACCCACCGATTGCGGTCGAGCTTGTTCGAGAATCGCTCCTTATCGTGCAGGACCTGGAGCCCACCGGCGTCGGGGCGCGCGACATGATCGAGTGCCTATTGCTTCAGCTGGCCGAACTCCCCGGAGACAACCACGTCGAGCGCGTGTTGATTGAGAGACATCTTGACGACTTGGCGAGAAATCGGCTCCCCGCCGTGGCCAAAGCCACCGGATTTTCCATCGGGGAAATCAATGAGGCGATCAACGTGCTGCGCCAGAACATCGTGCTTCATCCCGGTTTCCTGGTCGAACAGCGTGCGGAGCCCACGATCCGCCCCGACGTGATTGTGGAATATGCCGATACGGGCGGCGGGCTGACGGTTCAGCTTACGCGAGGCAACGCCCCTAAACTGCGTATCAACTCTGAAGTCGCGGCGATGGCGAAATCGAAGGACAATGGAAAGGAAACACGTGAGTTTGCCCGCGGGCAGTTGGAAACGGCCGTGGCCTTGATCGACGCCGTGGCGTTTCGACAAGGCCGGTTGTTGGAGGTAGCCAAGACGGTCGTCGAGCGGCAAGCCGACTTCTTCGATGTGGGCGTGGATGGGTTGAAACCGCTACGCATGAGCGAATTGGCGGAAGACTTGGGTTGCGATCCATCGACAATTTCCCGCACCGTTGCCGATAAGTACATCCAAACGCCGCGCGGCATCTATCCCTTGCGTTACTTCTTCACCGGAGGCACTCAAACTGAGGACGGCAAGAGCGTTGGTTGGGATCGGATCAAGGCCCAGGTCCGCGATCTGGTGGACAACGAGGATGGGGCCAGCCCCCTTAACGATGATCAGATCGCCGAGCAGCTAAAAACACAAGGGGTCGAAATCTCGCGGCGCACGGTCGCCAAGTATCGTGGCCAGTTGGAGATCCCCACCGCTCGTCAGCGGCGGAAATTCTGAATCAGCACAAGCGATATCTCCCCAAGTTCCCACCCGAAGGAAACCATCACTTGCTTTGCATCGGACCGATTCAATTGGATACGCCTTTTGTGCAAGCCGCACTCAGCGGTTACAGCGATCTGCCCATGCGCCGCGTCGCGCGCGCGTACGGAGCCGCATACACCTGCAACGAAGTGATGCTCGACACGTTGGTGCTCGTCGGCGGCAAGAAATCGAGGCGTATTTTGGATGTGGCCCAAGACGATCACCCCGTCGGCGGACAGTTGATGGGCGCGGATCCGAAGGTGTTTGGGGATGCGGCGGGATGGATGGCGCAAGCCGGGTACGACGTCATCGATATCAACTTCGGCTGCCCGGTTAAGAAAGTACTTGGCCGGTGTCGCGGCGGCTTTCACCTTTCCAACCCCGCCATTGCGCTGGACATTGTCCGCCGCGTTCTGGCTGCCGTAGGCTCAACCCACCCCGTCACAGTCAAGATGCGTCGAGGCATGGACGATTCCCCGGAGAGCGAGCGGAACTTTTTTACGATTCTCGACGGTGCGTTTGAAATGGGTGTGTCGGCCGTCACTGTTCATGGCAGAACGGTGCGGCAGCGATACTGCGGCCCGAGCCAATGGACGTTTCTCAAGAAGGTCAAGAAGCACGTCGGCGAAAAAATAATTCTGGGAAGTGGCGATCTGTTCAGCGCCGAGGCATGTGTCCGCATGCTGAGCGAGACCGGTGTGGACGGCGTGACGATTGCGCGCGGCTGCATTGGAAACCCCTGGATTTTCGAAGAATGCAATGCCGTCTTCGGCGGAGGCGAACTTCCTCCGCCGCCCTCCATCGCCAGGCAGCGTGAAGCGATTGAGCTGCATTGGCGTCATACCGAGGCCGTATACGACGAGAAGTTCGCGCCGCGCATGTTGCGCAAAGTCGGTATCAAGTACAGTGAGCACCATCCTCATGCCCGCGATGTGCGAGGGGCGTTCGTGGCCGTGGCTTCAGGCCAAGACGTGCGCGAGGTGATCGACCGCTGGTACGATCCGGACGTGGCTTGGCCACTTGTTCGGCGACGACAAGGCCACGGCGATCTCGTGGCCGCGGGCGCAACGATGTAGCCGCGGGCGAAGCCAGGCCGCGGCGGCCGGGTGGCATGGGCAATTCCTGATTGCCCGTGCAGGGCAGGGCGAGGACACGGGTAAGCAGTAGCTTACCCATGGCACCCCAGGCAAGACGCTTCCGGGCCACCCGCCGCCTTGGCAGGATTCGGGTACCCTACAAACCATCGCGAGCCAACCGTTGACGGTATTGTTTCTTGAAAACCTGTGGCTTCTGGCGTTCGTCCTGGTTGCCGCTGAGCTGGTCTTGATTTGCGTTTGGTATTGGCGACGCACTGCGCTGTGGGTCCGCTTGGCTTGGTCGGAGCCGATCCTCGGGTTGCTGCTCTTGATCGTTTCATGGGGTGTCGTGACCGAGCGAGAGGCGGTGGCGAAGTGTTGCGGGGACTTGGTGTCGTGGGTGGAAGCGGAGGACATCGCATCAATTGCCTCAGTGCTCGCGCCGATCTTCGAGGCCGAGGGTATGGATCGAGAGGAATTCGCCGCCTGGGTGGGGCGCGGCTTGGCCAAGTTTGATTTTGCGCAGGCGCGTATTGGCGGGCTGGAAATTCGGTTCCCCAATAAGGATCGTTGCCTGTGCAGCTTTCGCGTGGGCTGTCGCGTCGAGCTGGCGGCCTCGGGATCTACTTGGATCAGAACCAGTTGGAACATCACGTGGATAAAGAGCGGCGATCGATGGCGCTTGGTGGGTGTGAAACCGGTTCCCATCGCTCCGCTTCACCTGCAATCTTTGCATCAAGTGTTCCGGTAGACGTGTTCCCGAGCATGCCTGCGGTTCAGTGAGGACCGATAAGGAACCGGGGCATCTTTCCGGCTTTTGCTCGACTTGCCAGCGCGTTTTCGATATACTCGCACTTGCGTGAGGGGCGGACTGCGACAGTCTGGCCCTCCGCGCGAGGATGGGAATAGGCAACTCTGCCAAGAATGGCTCGACAGACTGATTGAACCGCAGCAGCAAGTCGATGCGTCTCCTCCCAGGTCGGATGAGCGGGCAAAGGCCGCCTTGAGTGTGTTCGAATCGCACGCAGATACGGTGTGCGCAGCGGACATGCCCCCGGTAGGGTAGCGCCTGGATTCAGTGAGTACGGCGGGGAGAAAGAGTGTGCTCGCGTGCGCGGATATCGAGTTCTCAGTGTTTGCGGAATTGCCGCGGGACTCTTGGTGGCCGGTTTCGTTTCCAACAGCGTTTCGGGACGCCCATCCGAAGCGGCTGGATTGGACGTGCTCGTTCACCTGGCCGGCGTGTCGGAACGTGGACCTCTACGCAATCTGATTCAATCCTGGGGGGCTTCTGTCAAGTATGAGTATCAGGTGCTTCCCAACATTATTGCACTGCACGATGTGCCCCAAGAAAAACTAGATGAGCTAGCCGCCCAGCCTTCGGTCGTAAAGGTCGAGCCCGATCGCGCTGTGCATGCCGATCTGGTCGATTCAACGCCGCGAATCCAAGGCCTCGAGGATCAACTGCTCGCCCAAGGCATCACGCAGGACGGCGCGGGCGCGCGTGTCTGCATCTTGGATACCGGTATCAATCAGGCCCATATCATGTACGCCTCGCGCGTCGACATCGCCGCGGGTTTTGATTTCGTCAACAACGACGCGGATCCCTCCGACGACAACGGACATGGGTCGCACGTGGCTGGGATCGTGGCAGGGGGTACGGGGCTCGAGGTGAACTTTCAGGGCGGAAGCGGATTCGAGCCGTTGCAAGGAGTCGCGCCGGCGTCCACGCTGATTGGCGTTAAGGTGCTGGACGCTTCCGGCAACGGGCTAGTGTCGGATATCATCGCGGGCATCGAACATTGCATGTCCCCGGCGCTGCCCGGCGGTCCGGCGGACGTCATCAGCCTGAGTCTCGGTGACGAGTTGGCCCACATCAGTGTTTGTGACACGGATGCCATGGCGATGGCCGCCAACAACGCGGTGGCGGTGGGGGTAACGGTTGTGGCCAGTTCCGGGAACAACGGCTTCCCCAATGCGATGCACTCGCCGGCGTGCGCGTCGGGTGTGATCAGCGTTGGCGCTACGTATGACGATCCGTTTCCCAACTCAGATTTTCCACCGTTCAGCTCCTTCACGTTTTGCACACAGACCAACATCTTCGGCTTTTGCGTGCAAGAATGCACCGATTCCATGCCGGCGGCGGATCAGATTGCCTGCTACAGCAACAAGAGCGATCTGCTCGACGTTACCGCGCCGGGCAGCTACATCTGGTCAGCCGTCCATGATTCCCCCTCGCTGATTTCCGGGCGACATGGAACCTCCATGGCCGCGGCGCATGTGTCCGGCTTGGCGGCATTGCTTCGTTCAGGGGATCCCGCTTTGACGCCTGCCGCGATTCGCCAATTGATACGCGATTCGGCGGTGGACCTCGGCATGCCCGGTCCCGATCCCATTTTCGGCCACGGCCGGATCAACGTCGTCGACGCGCTCTTGCTCGCGTTCGGCTGCACCAGCGATGTTGATTGCGCCGACGATTTGTTTTGCAACGGATCGGAGCAATGTATGGCCGGGCAATGCACGCCGGGGACCAATCCATGCACTCCCCTGTTGTGCCGGGAGAGCGACGATCTTTGCGTCAACTGTCTGACTCCACTCGACTGCGACGACGCGGATCCCTGCAACGGACAGGAAACCTGTGCTGCGACCGGCGCGTGCGTCAACGGCGCTATCGTAGACTGCAACGGTAATCTTATCGCCGACAGTTGTGATTTGGGCAGCGGATCGAGCCTGGACTGCAACGCCAACGCCATTCCCGACGAATGCGACGTGGCCGGGGGAGGCTCGACCGACTGCAACGCCAACGGAATTCCGGACGAATGCGAGCCCGACTGCAACGTCAACGGGAGCCCCGATGATTGTGACATCGCTTCGGCTCTGAGCGAAGATTGCAATCTTAATGGCGTGCCCGATGAATGCGATATCGCCTCCGGTGTCGCGCTCGACTGCAATGGAAACATTGTTCCGGATCAGTGCGATCTGAGCTCGGGCGCCAGTGCGGACTGCAACGCCAACGCCGTCCCCGACGAATGCGATCTGCTATCGGGCGGCGCTCTTGATTGCAACGCCAACACGATCCCCGACGAATGCGAAACGGATTGCAACGCCAACGGCATACCCGATGATTGCGACATCCTCGCGGGAATTCCTGATTGCAACGGCAATGGCGTGCCCGACAGTTGCGAAGCCGTGGATTGCAACGCCAACGGCGTGCCGGACGACTGTGACGTAGCCGGGGGGACCAGTGCCGATTGCAACGCCAACGGGATTCCCGACGAATGCGATGTGGCCGGCGGCGGATTTCTCGATTGCAACGCCAACGCGATACCAGACGAATGCGAGCCGGACTGCAACGCCAATGGCATTCCCGACGATTGCGACCTCGCCTCCGGAGGGGCCGACTGCAACGGCAACGGGGTTCTTGATAGCTGTGAAACCGTGGACTGCAATGCCAACGGCGTTCCTGATGATTGTGACCTAGCCGGGGGCACCAGCGCCGATTGCAACGCCAACGCGATCCCCGACGAATGCGATCTGGCGGGCGGCGGCTCTCTCGATTGCAACACGAATGCGATACCCGACGAATGCGAGCTTGATTGCAACGCCAACACCATTCCCGATGAGTGCGACATCGCCGACGGCGTGAGCGTCGATTGCGATCTTAACGGCGTACCCGATGATTGCGACATTGCCTCCGGCGCCGCGCGCGATTGCAATGGGAACGGCATCCCGGATCAGTGCGATCTGGATTCGGGCTTGAGCGAGGACTGCAACGGCAACGGTGTTCCCGACGAATGCGACTTGCTGCCCGGCGGCTCTCCCGATTGCAATGTCAACGGGATTCCCGACGAATGCGAGCCGGATTGCAACGTCAATGGCAACCCCGATGATTGCGACATCGCCGGGGGGACGAGCGCGGATTGCAACACCAACGCCGTTCCCGACGAATGCGATCTGGCCGGCGGCGCTTCGCTTGATTGCAACAGGAACGACGTCCCCGATGAATGTGACGTAGATTGCGATGGAGACGGAGTGCCCGACGTCTGTCAGGCGCCCATCGTTACCGCCGTCGGCGGACGATACCTTGCGGTGGTGCCGGTTCCGCTATGCTCGATCGAGCCCATTGCGATTCATCTGACGTCGACAACGTGGCCATGTTTAAACTTGTTCTTGGCAGCCGACGGCACGCTCAGTCAGACGCCAGTGAGCGCCACGCCAGCCCAATGGGGCGAAGTTTTCGTTCATGGAATGGTCATTGTCCCGGACACCTCGTACTCCTTCCAGGCGGTTGCGGGCCCCGGAGGCGGCGCGGCCGTTCAGGCCAAGACGTGGGTGTGGGCCGACACGGACAACAACGGCTTGGTCAACTTCAGCGACATCCAGCGAATCGTCCTGGGGTTCCAGGGCGCATTCAATGGGTTCACGCTGCAAACCGTCGATCTTGTGCCTTGCGATCCGGACGAAAATGTGAACTTTGCCGACGTCCAATCGGCGGTGTTTGCCTTTGGCGGGCAGATTTTCTCAGACTTGTCGTGTCCCGTGCCGTGTCCGTAGCCCAGGAAGAAAAGAATCTCGAGTCCGCCGGTCGGCCGCCACGCCGCGCGAACGGAATCATGTATGCTCCACGATAAACTCGACCAGATCGCGGAAGTAGACCTCGGGATCTTGCTCGAATTCCACGGAGTGGCGAGCTTCAGCGTAGCGCGTGATCCGCGCATCGGGCCATGCCAGCGCTTCGACGAATGACGCGGTTTTGTCGTTGTCTACGATGCGCTCGTCGCCTGCTAGAAACAGATGAACGGGCGTCGGGCGGCTCGTCCTCAGCTTCGACACGATCTTGTCCATGCGCCGCGACGCCAGATAGAAGCCGGCCGTGCATTGCCGCAGCGTCGGCTCATCTGAGCGAAAAAATGCCTGCCACCTCGGCGCCGTCGTAAACAGGTTGGCATCGTTGAGCGGAATGTCGAAATGAGTTCTTGGCTCATAGAGCATGGCAAAGCCTATCTTCGCCATCTGTCCGCGAGAAACGCCGATTTTGGGAAACAATCCCGGCGTGACCAGCGATAGGCTCCGCACGCAATCGGGGTGTACGACGTGATGGGCGACCACTACCTTTCCACCCCAGCTAACGCCGACCAGGTGATACTGATCAAACCCGGATCGTCGCAACAGGAATTGGCCCGCGAGATCGGAATCCTCGATCAGTTGATCCGCCGATTCCGCGTGGCCTCGATCGGCCCGGTTTTGCCCGCTCCCCCGGCGATCGATTTGCAGGACCGCCATCCCCGCCTCGGCCAGGCGCCGGGCCGAGGCTTCGTACCAGCCGCAGTGCGACTGAATGCCGTGGTGATAGAGCACGGCGCCCCGCGGCGATTCAGGCTCCCAATAGCGCGCATAAGCCGCGTATTCGTCCGCAATCGGCACCGTAAGTTCTTCGAACCCAGCCATGGCGTCATCGTAAGCCGATTCGCTGATACGTCCATGCGGTCTTGCAGATCCGGACGCGCAAGGTCCGTGGACTTTACGGCGGAACGGGCACACCTAATCAGGGCCGCTGGTGCCAGCCTGCGGACCGATCGGGGGCGAATGTAACCGGGCTTGCGCCTCGATGCTCTGAAACATCGATCTGATAAAAAGCCCTCCGCCAATCCGGCTCTGGCGAGGATGCGTCGGACGCGCTACGATGTAACAATGGGAATGACCCCACAGACCATTCGAGCGGCGCTGCGGCAGCAGTTGCTCGCCGACGCGATGCTCGGCGCCATCAGCGTGCCAGTCCGCCCGCCGAAGGCGCCAGCGAGGACAGCTCGCGTCGAGGTCCGAAAACCGACCCGACAACGCGCGCGCGTCCGCTC
>CAZYXP010000097.1:0-13081 GCA_964651325.1 uncultured Phycisphaeraceae bacterium | reverse complement strand
ATGAAAGGTAAGTAGCATGACTAACATTTTTCTGATTGTCCAGGCAGTCCTGGATACACTGTCGAAAGCTTGTGAAATTTTGCGCGAGCTCAGCGCATCGTCAAACAGAGAAAAAACCAGAAACCACATGCCGAACGCGCACACCCCCTGTCCTCCTGTACGAGGCTTTTGGGGTTTTTCATTTTTCAGATGCGCAAGCAACGCGTCGCGAGCCTTGTCGCCGCCGACTTTGCCAATCGCCTCAGCGATCTGCACGCCTACGCCCCAAAAGGATTCCTTCTCCAGCGCTTCCGACAACACCTCGACGTTCCGCTTCTTCCCCACTTTGCCAAAATGCTTGGCCGCGCGAATCCGAGAAATAACCCGCGGCGCCCCGGTCAACTGGGCCGCCCAGAGATCACGCGGCTTGGTGGCCTTCAACTCCATCAGCACGGCCTGCTCCGGATCAAACAGCGCCATCGTCGGGCTGCTCGGTAGCGGCATGTAAAACTGCTCGTGCTTTCCCGTGATGTCTCGCTGAATCGTCTCGGTCTTGCCGTCTTCAAAGTGAAACTCGATCGCCATGGGAAAATGGAAGGCGTCAGCCTCTTGGGTCTGTTCGATCGTGACCTCCGCCAGCCGATCGTCTTCGTTCCAAGAATAGCTCGCCGTGACCGTCGGCGCACCAGGGCGGCGGGTCCAATCGTGGAAAAAACGCTCCAAGCCGCGACCCGTCACCGTTTCAAAGCATTGGCGCAGATCCGCCGTCTCCACGGATTGATAACCAAATTCCGTCAGGAACAGCTTGATCGACGCCTTAAACGCATCGTCTCCGACGCGCCGGCGCAACATGTGCAAAATCGACGAGCCTTTCGGATAACTTCGAGCGTCAAACATCTGACCCGGATGGTCGTACGCACGATCCACCACCGGCCGCTCCTTCGCGCCGGAAAAAGCACGTTTCATGTCCTTGTAGATTTGAAAATCGTATTCGTCCGCGCCCAGGTCGAGCTCGCTCCATAGGGCCGAGGCATACGTCGCAAAGCCCTCATTGAGCCAGAGGTGCGACCAATCCTTGCACGTAATCAGATCGCCGAACCATTGATGGGCGAGCTCGTGCGAGACGAGTCCGTCGGATGAGTAATCCAGATGGGCGCGAGCATCGTGCAACGTGCGTAGCCCGAGCGTGGTCGCGCTCGTGTTCTCCATGCCGCCGCCGAATCCATGCGCACAGGTCTGCGTGTATGCGTCCCACGGGTATTCCACGCCGAAGGTGTTGCTGAAGAATTCGAGCATGCGCGGCGTGTTTTCAAACGCACGGGTAAGATCGTCGGCCCGGTCCTCAGGCACATAGTAAATCACCGGCTTGCCGCGCCACGTATCCTCTTCCCGATGAAACGCCCCAACGATCAGCGTCACGAGGTATGCCGCATGCGGTTTGTCTTGCAGGTAGTGAAACGTCCGCGTGCCATCTGCGTTTTTCTTCTTGGAAAGCAACCGGCCATTGGAAATCGCCTCGTTGCCGGCGTCCACGGTCACGATCATTTCGGAGGTTTGCTTCTCGTTGGGATGATCGAACGAGGGAAACCAATACCGGTTCGTGATCGACTCGCCCTGCGACCAAACCACATACGGCACGTCGGGATCCTGCGCGGTCGGGCCGTAAAAGTGTAGCCCCGACTCGGGCTCGGCCACCTCGTACTCGATGTGAACGGTCACCTTTTCGCCCGCGGGCAATGGGTGATCGGCAAGCAGCAGCGTGATCGACTTGCCATCGTTGAGATGTCCAACAGACTCGCGCCGCCCCGCCCGCGCGATGGTGACGTCGCCCACATTAAAATCAACGGCGTCAAAACGGATCGACGACAACTCACGCAAGGCCACAAGATCGATAGAGGCCGAGCCCTTGACCGTTTCCTTGGGGATGTCCACACGAAGCGTGAGCTTGATATGCTCAATATCGGCCGGGCGGTCAGCGGGAAAATGCAATTCCCCAGCCCGCGCCGAAGCGGCCATGCCGGCCAGGATCAATACGGTTGCAACACGAAGCGAATTCGTAGACAAGGCGATCTCCTCTCAATACCTAGCAAAGCAGAAATCCGCACACGACCTGAGCGATGGATTGTACCAGCCAGGCTTCGCGAAGCGAGCAGTCCGATGCGCACAATCTTGTCGGAAGCGGATCGTCGAAGGTCGAAAGTCCAAGGTCGAAGATGTGAAAACTTGAAGATTTGAAGGTTGCAAGGTTCAAGATGGGGCGCTGAGACTGAGAGTCGCGCGTACCACCCCGAGCCGCGGGCTTGAAGCCCGCGCGGCCACGCCGCTCCACCCATGGCTACAATCCCGCGTCCCGCCGGCGCGAAGACCCTGCCTCGCACGTCCCCGCTGTCACACGCGACTTCCGACCTTCGACCTTCAGACATTCATCCCCCCTATTCGACATTTCCACCGTAACCGCCGACAATAGCCACCGGTGAAGCGGGCGGAGGTGATCGCCCGCGCGTAAGCGTTAGGGAGGAAAGTCCGAACTGGATAGGGTGCGGTGGTTGGTAACGCCAACCCGGCGCGAGCCGCGGGAAAGTGCCACAGAAAAGATACCGCCGGACTGGTTTCCAGCCCGGTAAGGGTGAAATGGTGCGGTAAGAGCGCACCGCGCGGCCGGTGACGGTCGTGGCAGGGTAAACCCCACCGCCAGCAAGCCCAAATAGTTAGTTAGAGGCGACCCGTCTCGTTTGCTCCGCCGTGCCTCGGCAAGGCGAGAACAAGAAGCTAAGGGTAGGGTGCATGAGCCGGCGAGCGATTGTCGGCCTAGATAAATGATCGCCGCTTCGCATTGCGCGAAATACAAAATTCGGCTTACTCGCCCGCTTCACCATCTTTGCGGTCCGCCATCGTTGGCGTCGATGGATTCGGATTCAGCCACAGAGGACACAGAGCACCAAGGCGCAAGCCTGGTGACATCCTACCGCGGACGGTCCCGGAGTCCGCAGGCTGCTGTCCGCAGGCTGGCGCCCGCGGCTCTGACTGCGATCCTAGCACGGTCTGGCGCCGCAACCAAGCAAAGGGCGAACAAGACCTTGTCGGCGCGACAAGATTTGAGGTGTTGGTAGCACAGAGAGACTTGGGCTAGTGCGGTTTCATTTTTCCTGTAGCGGTTGTCTTGCGATCGCCGGGCGGCCGCGACGCTCAATCGACATCCTTCAACTCCGTCCCATACACATTCCGAATCAGCTTCACGAATTGATTCGACACGCGACCGTCGTTTGAATCGCCATAATCTGCGGCGCCGTTTCCGTCGGCTCCCTTCCTTTTTGACCCACGAAATGGAATCCGTCTTTGCTGGGCGAGCGTATTGGCGAGTTGCAGGAGCGAGTCGTCAGACAGGTCTTGCTCAGAGGATGCCAATCGATCGTAAACCATACCGATCACCATCAGGTACGCCCGCCGTTCCCAAAGATCCGGATCACAATCCGCCAACCTGCCGAACACGGAATCGAGGATGGACGCAACCGAAGCCTGACGACGCCGATGCCGGCCCAGCTTCTTCTGCCAGTCGGCGTTTGGCTCACCGTTATCGACTCGCTTCAAAGCGGGCGCGTTGGTCCGTGGCTCGTCGGTAGCGGTGATGGCCTTTGTTTTTAGCCTCAAGAGCATGGCCTTCACACGCCGCCGCGAGACGCCCTGTGAATTCGTAATCTGAAACTCATCATCGATGGCCACAACGAGCTTCGCGGTAATTGACTCGGCCTTGGCCACTCGCCGGCTTATCGATTGCACCTGCTCCGTGCCGAGCAGATGCTCCATGCTCACGCGCGCGCGAACACACTTCGGCCGTGCAACCTCGCACGGCGTCATAGCGCTACGCTCAGCGGCGTGCCGCTTGACGGCTTGATTGGCGCCATCCCCAACCATCAGGGCTCCAGCGCGGGATCCTGGATGCACCGATCCACGATCTCGACGCCTCTTGCGGTGAGCCGGAACCACCGGTTGCGCCACGGAGTCAACGCCTGCGTGTCCTCGGAATCGGCCACGACGCGCTCGACGTACCCTTTGGCACAAAGATAATGCAGATCTCGCTTGATGTGGTTGAAATCAAGATTGGGAAAGAGCGTGAGCAAGCTCCGCAGCAGCGCCTCCGCCTGAAGGGCCGCGGGATACAAAACCTGCAACGCCACAAGCACTTCATTGCGAATGCGCTTGATCATTTGAGTGTCGCGCCCGTTGCCCATCATCGCCCATCCCCATACGATCGCTTTGTGGTCGCATGAGTGTTCCGCGTGATGCCCCGCGACCCCTCGGCGGAACACGGGTCGTCGAGCCCTCGTAACGCCAATCCATCTTGCTCGAGCCGGGTCTCTACTCGGACGACTGCTTCGATCAACCGGCGCAAATCGGCTCGCGCCTGCAGGCTTTCGCGAAGCCACTCCTCCTTCGTCGCGAAGTCTCTCTGAAACTCAGTCAACGCCCGCTCCAGGCGCCCAGCGACGGATTCGATCGCGTTCATCCGCCTCATGCACTCACCGCGCCATGCTACATGCTGCTCACGAATCGATTTGAGGTAAAACGTGATCACCGTGAGCGGCACGCCGAACAACGGCGTGAGCAAGGCCACCAAAATCGCGACGGACTCCACGGGCATCCCCCCTAGAGAAGCGGCATCAGCGCGATCAGCTTGCCGACCAGACCGAGCAATTGATTCGCGGTATCCACGCGAATCATCCCGTCCGATAGCTCGCGACGAAACGCCCGAACCGCTTCGTGTTCGCGAAGGCTCGGCGCGGCCTCCTTGCGCGCCGGGCTTGCTAGGACTCGGTCAATGGCATCCCCACCACCAGCAAGGCGCGCCCGCGTTTCCAATGCGTCGATCATCTCGTCCAGGATTTCGCTTGCCTGAGTCATGGGGTTCTCCAGCCATAGATTTCTGAGCGGCGGCATGTGTAGTGCAGTGGCCCTCCGCTGTGTATGTCCTATCCCCCTGCCGAGGGCGACCGAAACATTGGCGGCCCATCCCCAGCCGAGGGCGGCTGGACTACATGCCCGCAAGGCACTCTACTCCGGCGACGGCAGGACGTTTCGGCGGATCCACTCAGACAGCCGATCTTCAACCTTGCCAACCGCGGCCGACAAATAGCGCCGACCCTCGTCGCCAAACCGCATGGAATCCAAAGCCAATCGTCGCAGCCCCTGCGACACTTCTCTAAGTAGCGACACGTTTTCGTCGGCCACCGCAAAACGCCGCGCTGCAGCCAAGCGATCACCGCGCAGCTTCATTATGGCCTCCAGAAACCGCTCCATATCAGCCTCGGCGACCGCATCGTCTCGCGGCAGCTTCGCCAGCCGAACAGCCAGCGCCTGCGTGACCTCGCGCATCCTTATCTCATCGAATGCCTGAATCTCCTCGTCGTACGCTTCAAGCGTGACTTGTAAGGATCCAGCGATCTCGTGAATCGCGTTCGCGGCCGCCAACTCAACCCTTGCATCGCCAACGCAACCAAGCTGGCAGCAAGACACGACCGCAATCGCCAGCACCGTCGGCCGCACGCCTCCGACAACCAACCGTCCCCGTTCACTCGAATCGTCGTATCGCATAGCGTCAACATCCATTCAAACGCCCAACACCCACCTGATCACATATCAAGAACAAAGACGGCGCGCTGTACCGCGCCCTTGCCAGAGCCACCAACCCATCAAGACCCGTCCCATCCGCGCCCCATCGGAACCGACGTTCGGCCGAGTAGCGCTCGGGATTTCACCGATGAGATGCTGATTGTCGGCGTAAGGTCCGATTACCCCTACCCTGCCCGAGTAGCGCCCCGTGGGCCGAAAATCACCGGCTTTTCGCTGCCCTTGGGCAAGGGCACCGTAGCATGCCCATTTGACGCAACCCGCCAAACCCCCTAAAATGCTCATAGTGGGACAAGATCAACCTGCAGTTATGATTGCGCGGGGAACCCTATCCAGCTCGGTAGCAACCATGCAGACGACGCTGCTCTATGTAAAGGCACCAGGCCATCCCCACGCCGTGGAGACGCACGCACCATGTGCGCTCGATCCATCAAAAATCCCCCACGAAGTGTGTGCGAACATCTACACCGCCCTCGCCCGACTTTGCCGCCCGGACGGAGCAACCATCGATACGGTCATTGTGGCGCTGGACGGGTTGGTCTCCGATGAATTTGAATTCTTCTCGCTGGCAAGAAGAACTCGACCCGACGTGACTACCTTTGTGCACGCCCACCACGAAGCGCGAGACCTAATCGCGTTGGCCATCGAACGAGGCGCGACCGGTGAGCTTACCGATCAAGCCGTCTCCAGGCTCCAGGCCGGCAACAGTTGCTTCGCCGAACCGGTACCTGGCGGGTCGCCCGGCGACGCATCCTTGCCTCAAGATCAGCAACCGGCCATCATCGGCCAAAACACCGAACCGGCGGGGCCGCAAGCCTCGATTTCGGACCAAGAAGAGTTTCTATCAGGCGGCGATTCCGATATCGAGAAGGAGACTCCCGTCGAGGCTGCCGAAGACGTGCGATCCGGTCCTGTTCCAGTGCCCTGGTCCAATCGTAAGAACGCCCCAACGCGCACGCGCCCCGCCCCAGCTTCATGGGCACACGACACCCCCGACCAGCCGGCTGCCGAATCAAACGCGAACACCACCGACGCAGACGCCCTTTCAGAGCCCTTGCTAACGCAAGAGGAACTCGCGGCGCTCATTTCCGACGAACCGAACTCCGACCCTCCCATTGAGTTTGACCAGCCCTCCGATCCGGAGGCTCCCTCGTGATCGAGCCCTGCGCCGCGAAAGATCCGCTTGAGCCGGACCGGCTCGTCGTCATTGCTACAGATGCAAATGCGCCGACACTGGTGGAGGAATGCGCCCAGCACCTGCCCGACTGGCGGGTGGTGGCGGAGCCGAGCTATCTATCGGCCATAGCTCACGTGGCAACCAACCCCCCTCGAGCGATCATCGCATGGGTGGACCCGGCCGCGGGAAGTCTGTCGCACGCGATCGGTGGACTGCGTGCAGCCGTGGGCCCCAAGACGAAGCTGCTGCTCTGCTGCCTGCCGCAACACGAACCGATCGCCCGACGCACGCTACCGGCCGGCGCGGACGACTACGTTCTGTTTCCCCTCGTCGCCGAAGAGTTGACCGCCTCGCTCGACTGCCCAACGGCTTCCGCGGTGGCAAAGCTGGCCTCTCGCGCCGCTTCCTTTGACAACCCGACGCAGCAATTGGCTCGCTTCAACAGCATGCTCGACACCTTGAGTGCCAGACCCATCGTCCTGATCGAAAAGGCTGCCGGGTTCGTGCTCGAGCTCTTGCCGGCGACCGGTGTTTCCATCGTCGTCGAAGGGGCGATCGCCTCGGCAGGCAGCGCCGTGACCAAGCCTGTGCTCTCCACGCCCATACAGCGCCAAGGCCGCACCATCGGACAAATCATGGTCGGTCCACCGACGGTTACGCCCTACGCGCCCCACCATGTTGACACGCTTACGCATTGTGCAGCGATGGTCAGTCGTCTGCTTGAAACCGCGTCAAGGACAAGGCATTTTCAAGAGCTCGCCATGACGGACGTGTGTACCGGCCTGCCCAATCGGAGGTATTTCCTCGAGCGAATCGAACAAATCCTCGCCATCGCCGGCCGGTCGAAGCTCTCCGTCACGCTACTCCTGTTTGACGTCGACAACTTCAAGCGATTCAACGATGAGCACGGCCACGACATAGGAGATCAAGTCCTCACCGAAATCGGGCGGCTGTTCACAAGGCACTGTCGCGAACAAGATGTTGTTTCCCGTTTTGGAGGCGACGAATTTGCTGTGGTTTTCTGGGATGCCCAAGGCCCTAGAATGCCAGGTTCCCGGCACCCGCAATGCGCGTTCGGCGTGCTCAATCGCGTCAAACAATCCTTTTCGGCCAGCGAGCAATCCATCTTCGGCCAAAGTCAAGGCCGCCTGACCATCAGCGGAGGCTTGGCTACCTATCCGTGGGATGCCACGACGAAGGAGGATCTCATCAAGAAGGCCGACCAGGCTCTGATTGCCGCGAAGAAAGCCGGCAAGAATCGAATCCACCTCATCGGCGACGGCGACCCGCAGGAGCCGTAACGCCCAAATTCAACGGCCGGCGCGTCTTACGGGCAACGCCGAAGATTCCGCCCAACCGCGCGGACCAGGCGCGGCCTGGAAAACACACTCACGGCGTGCGCCTACTCATCCTCCTCCACCGCGAACTCGGTGCGGACAAAATCACGAAGCCGTCCCACCTCCGCCGCCAACTCGGAAGCCACCGAGCCAGCCTCTTCAAGGTAGCCCTCTCGGGCCAGCCCTTCCAGGCGCAGGGCTAGGTTATGCACGGAAGGGGCACAGAGATTCAACGCGGCGCCTTGGATGCTGTGTGCCGCGGCGTGCAGCCTTGTCGCATCGTGATGGTCAGACGCCGATCGAAGCTCCTTCACAAGTTCAGGGGCGGTATCGATAAACACGCGCGCCACCTTGTCGAACAACGCCCTGCTGTTTGACAACTGGCGAATCGCTTTAGGCGTATCCATAGGAGGATCCACCGCGGGCAAGGCCTGCTGATCTCCTCCGGCCACACCGTCGGCGGGCGCATCCGCTCGATCCGGCAAGGGTGCCCGGAGCCACTTTTCGATCATGCTCTGCATCACCTCAACACGAACCGGCTTGGAGACGTAGTCACTCATGCCAGCCCCAAGACACCGCTCCCGATCGCCCACCATCGCATGAGCCGTCATGGCAATAATCGGTAGGTCCGCCCAGCGCTCGTCGCGCCGTATCTGCCGCGTCGCTTCCAACCCGTCCATCACGGGCATTTGCACGTCCATGAGCACCAAGTCAAACCGCTCCTGATCGAGCAGATCCAGCGCGATGCGCCCGTTCTCGGCGTCGACGATCGCACAATCGTAGTCCTCCAAGATGCCCCGCGCCACGACGCGGTTGATCGCATTGTCCTCGACGAGAAGAATCCGAACACCGCGACCCTCTCGAAACTGATCCGAAGATCCCTCGCGCGCCTTGATCGACTTGCTTGGTGCAGATGCAGTGGCAACTGGCGGCGCCTCCACCGGGACATCGGAAAACACCTCCAATAGCATGTCACACAACACGCCGCGCCGGACAGGCTTGGTAAGAAAAGCGCGACAACTCAGCCGCCGGTCCGGGTCGATCATTCCTTGATCACCGAGCGAACTCAAGATGACCACCTCGGGATGACCAAAACAGGATTGCTCCGCCAGAACTCGGGCAACTTCAAGTCCGCCGATGCCTGGCATCTGCGCATCGAGGAGTACGAGATGGTAGGGCTCGCTCTTGTCATGGGCAACTCGGAGTATGTCGAGTGCCTCTTGACCGCCAAAGGCTACGTCAGGGCGGCCTCGCCACGACCTCAGCGTGTCTGAAAGCACATGCCGATTAGACGCATTGTCGTCGACGATCAAGATGCGTCGGCCGGACAGGTCGGGCAATCGACCTTCGTCCTGGCTCTCGCCAACAACAACATCAGTTTCCGGTTGCCGTGGCGAGCGGGCCAACGTCAGATTGAAGCAAAAACGACTCCCTTCGCCCATCGTGCTTTCAACCCAAATCTTCCCGCCCATCGCATCGACAAGCTGCTTCGATATGGCCAGCCCCAAGCCCGTGCCGCCGTACCTTCGTGTCGTGGCGCCATCCGCTTGCGTGAAGCTTTCAAAAATGGCGGCCAACCTGTCGTCCGGAATCCCGATGCCCGTGTCGGCAATAGCGAATTCCAGCGTCACTTCGCAATCCGTCTCCCGGACGACGGCCACGGATACATTGATGGATCCCTGGTGGGTAAACTTCGCGGCATTGCCGACCAGATTGAGCAGAACTTGACGTAGACGCGTGGGATCACCCTGAAGCCAGCGCGGCACCACGGGGGGCACATCGCGGATAAGCTCCACTTTCTTCTTCGCCGTAGAACTCGCGAAAACACCTAACACGCCCTTGACCAATGACACCAGATCGAAATCGACTGTTTCAATCACCAACCTTCCCGCTTCGATCTTCGAGAAATCCAATACGTCGTTGATCACCCTCATCAGCGAGTTGGAGCAATCGAGTACGACATCAAGGTATTCCCGCTGCTCTTCACTCAGCTCCGTGTTGAGGGCAAGCTCGCTCATCCCAATGATGCCGTTCATGGGCGTGCGTATCTCGTGGCTCATGTTGGCCAGAAACTCGCTCTTCGCCTTGGCCGCTGCCAACGCCTCGATTCTGGCGATCGAGAGATCCTCATTGAGCGCCACCAATTCACGGCGCCGACTCTCGAGCCTGCGGAGAAAAAACACCAACAAGAACAACACGAGCACGGAGGAGCTCGCGGTGGCTGCGGCAACCATGATGCCGAGAATACGCACCGACCGATAGAGCCCGGCGCGCGGTGTTCCGGTGACCACGTACCAATTAGGGCTGGATCCCCCCGCAGGCATCCTCAACGCGGCACGGCGCACCGCAATCTCGCCAAAGACGGAGTGCGTAAAACTCTCTGCTCCGTCTGTGAGGTCGATGGCCTGCGTCGGTCCACGTTGGGCGAGCAACTCTCCCGACTCGCCGGTGAGCCCGACCCACCAAACGGTCAACCCTTCGAGAAACAGCGCCCGATGCACGATGGCCTCAAGCCGCCCGATTTGTTCCGGCTCGTCGAACTGCTGAATTACCGGCACGCTGATATGTTCGTCGTCACCGACACGTGTTATGGCGTACCGCGTCGCACCTTCGTCGGCCGCGCCCTTGGGCCAGCTAGAGACCTCGGTTCGCCGCATATTCGAAGACGCGATCACGTTGCCGTCCAGATCCACACAGGTCAGTTCGACCCACCCTCCCTGTTGCTCCACGACCGCGGTTAGGAGTTCCGCAATATCGTGGTCCTCGTCGTCATCGAGGATTCTGGCCATAACGGGTTGAGCTGCGAGTGATTCGAGGCGGCCGATCAGCCCTGAAAGCTTTTCCTCCACGCTCGACTTGACGAAGACGGATTCAGTCGTGATTTGAAGCTCGATTCCCTCCACGAGCGCCGCCCGACCACCCCAGAAAATCGCAGCGCTTGAAACGCCAATGATGCCCAGAATCGCCGCGCAGAGCCATGCTGTCCCTCTTGCAAAAGAGGCCGGGGCTTCCCGCGGGTCATCCATCATGGTCATTTCTTGGTGATTCCAACTACCCGTACCGTCTCATCGACTTCATCCTCATAGATGTAGCCGACACCGCCTTTTACGCGCTCCAGGTAGCGCTTCACCAATTTTGCTGAACGAAGTACCTTGGGCGGCTTGAGGCCTCGCGTCAACTTTAGATTCAACCAATACTCGCGTAGCGTCTCTGGCTTCTTGCGGAAAACCTCCTGAGAGAACTGCTGCCGTACAGGCTCTTTCATGGGCCGCGAGAAGACCGTGATAGCCCACCCGTTGGGCCATTGTGTCTGTTTGCGGAGAAAAACACGGCCCAGCTGCGCGAGCGTTAGCGTCTTGATCGGGTTCTTGATCGAAACGACCACAACAATGCGCCGCGCCCCCACGGGCTCTTTGGGTTCGCCGGACGGCCGCGTCGCTTCCCCCTGACCGAGTTTGCCGCCGGCCGATCCAAACAGCGAGAATGACGCTGGACTCAGCGCCCCCGCTACCTGCGCGGCTCCAGGAGTAGTCGGGAATGGATTCACCGCACTACCAAACGTTGCTAGCAGTATGAAGGAATAAGGGTTCATTCGCCCCACGCCGGAACAACCAAAAAAAAATACACTAGAAATGAATCGCGACAGAAGCCGCGACCCCGCTGGAATCCTCGTCCCAGGACCGCATCGAATGCGAGTATTCCAGTTTGAGGGAAATCTCGGGAATCGGTCGGTAGTTCATGCCGGCGGTGTGCTTCTGGGTCTCTCCCACGGAAGCAACTTCGAACAGGTCATAGCGGTAGAACGCCGCCCATTTCTGGTTGAATCGATAGCTGGGCTGCAGATAGAAGCCGGTCCGATCCTGATGGGCCTCCCGCGTCCCAAACTCAGCCAACACCTCCCACGGGCCTTTGTGGATTTGAGCATCGAATCCCCACGCGAAGACGCGATCCTGATTTGAAGGGCTCTCCTGATAGAAACTGGCCCCGATATCCAACTGATCCAGTGTGCCGCCGGTGGGCACATGAAACGTCACTTTGCCGCCTACTGCCTTGCCCTCGTTGTCATCATGCTTGGTGAAAAAGACGGATTGCCCGTTGCCGACGTAACCATAGTACGTAAGACCGAATTCATCCCAATACTTTGTGCCATAGCCCATGATTCCGACAAACGCCTCGCGGAAAACCTTCCGCACCATCAGCGGGCGCTCCGTCGATAGGACCACGTTTGGGTAGTGGTTTACGTTCCAATACCCCGGCGTCAGAATCAAGCCTCCGCGCAGCGTCAGCAAGTCCGAGTGAACATATTCACCCCATGCCTGCTCCACCTTGACCTCGCCTCGAGACTCTTCCAGTATCGTGCCACCTTCCCCCACGAACCTTGCGCCGAATTCGAATTCAAGTTCGGTGAACAAACGCCATTTGTCCCATTCCTGGCTCAAATGCAAAGAAACATGATGCTGGCGAAACTCGCCAGGGCTGTCCTCGCGATCATCGTTGAAGTATTCAAAATCGTAATAGCCCGAAATCGTCGGAAAGCTATCCAGCTTTTGCTCAATATCCAAGTACTCATCGCGCAACTCGTCGAGTATGGCATCACGTTCCACGACAAAAGCTTCGTCATCGGGCACAGATGCCTCGACCGATTCAATCTTCGATAACAACGCGGCCTGGCCGGCTTCTACCGCCTCCAGACGCTCGAGCAGTTTTTGATTGAGCGCTTGTTGCGCGAGGAGGGCATCTTTCAGCGTCTCGACATCCCCCTGCTCTTGTGCCCCGACGCGCGGCACAGGCGCAACCAGCAACGCAACGCAACAAGCTATAGCACCTCTCCAAGCCACGGAGGAACCCCTGCCGACACTGACTACAAACAAACCTACTCAACTATCGGACGCTCCAGACTGATACTCAACCAGCAATGCCCCACCAACGCGCCCGATCTCGGGCGCCTCGTCGCCCGCCCCCA
>CAZYXP010000096.1:4479-13174 GCA_964651325.1 uncultured Phycisphaeraceae bacterium | reverse complement strand
GCCAACGGAAAAGACGACGCCGTCAGGGTCGGGCGGTTGTGGTGGCGCGATCCGGCGGCGACGCTGCGCTTGCCCCCGGCTACTATAGAGCAGGCCTTCAGCCTGCCATCACAGCCGCCGGCTGGGTCGCGCACCCAAGTACTACCGCCTTGGCCGCCAGTCATCGGCGCAGCGGCGCCTCGCCGACCGGAATCAACTGCGCGGTAGCCGACTCGATCCAACCTGTCTTGCCGTCGGGCAACTTTATGTTCAGCCAGCCTCCGCGGCGGGCTTGCGTGGTGAACTCTACACCCGGTTGTAGGGGCTGTTCGAAGCGCCTCTGGTACGACGTGCCGGGGCCTTTGTAGGCGACTACATCCATACTTATCACAACGCCGTCGGGGTGATTGCGCTGGGCGAAGTCGGTAACCACCACCGACGCGCCGAGCGAGGCTGAGACAAGGCCGAATGCGATGAGCAGCATGGTGATCGACGAATGGCGAAGGAAGATCCTCAGGCAGAGCACCATCCAGAATGCGGCGTAGGCGATGATTGCGGTCTTGGTTCTTGTGGCCAAGGAGACTTCGTAGTGAATGAAAAGCAGGCCTCGCAAAAGCGAGCTTCTTCCTCTCGGCGCGATGGAGGTGATGCGTCGCGATCTTGCCTCCTTGAGATTCTCGGCGAGCAACGGGTCGCGCGGGATGGATTGACGCGCGCGGCGGTAGTGCAAGATGGCCTCTCCGATACGACCGGCTTGCAAATAGCAATTACCAAGGTTGTATTCGAGCTTGCCGCTTTCGGCTCCGTTTTCGATAACGGCTTCGATTTGTGCGGCTGCCGACAGGAATTGCTTGCGGGCCGCGGCGGGCTGATCTTTCTTCATTTGCTGGGCTTGGTCGAACGCGGCCAACGCGGATTCCAGGGTGGCGTGGGGGTCGGCTACGAGGACCTGGGCGTTTAGCTTCGCTGGCGTTATCGCGGCAAGCAGCCCAAACAGCGCGATGGAGCGGATGAGGCGGGTGGGTCGAATCATCGGGTCGCTCTCTCAATGGTGCGAACCCAATCTTGGATCTGAGACGCTGCCTCGGTGATGGAGCGTGAGTCTCCACCTCCTGGGGCGAAACGCATGGCGCCGCACCGATCGAGGAGGCCTTCGACGGGATCGGCGATGGACTGCGTCTTGGTGTGGGCGGCGAGCAGGGCGCGCACGTCGGGGGGAGTCAGCTCCCCTGGGGGCAGATTGTACCGGTTAGCCAGATAGCGCTGCATGGCTGCCCCGAGCGCGGACCATTGCTCGATTTCATCGGCGCGGCCGGTGGCCTCGCGAATGTCCGCGCTGAGTAGCCGGGCCGCGCGACGCCTTCGCGTCCATCCGCTGTCGGCACGCCCCCGTCGAATTCGCCACGCGCAGATCGTTAGGATCACCCAGAAAACGGGCGGCGCGGCCAGGGCCATTGCGGATCCACTGCTAAGTATGAATGAGTGGTTGGCGAGAAGTTCATCGACATCTATGTAGTTCGGGGAGAGCCCTCCGGACAAGACCTTCAATTGCGTGGATTGAGGGTCGGCCGGGTTGGCGTCGCCCAGTGTAAACGCTGTCGCGCCGTTGGAGGCGGGGGCTACCTGAATCGAGATCGGCTTTCCGGCGACGGTGCGGTAGATTTCCCTGTCGGGATCGAAGTACGACCACTCGATCGGGGGAATCGTCTGTGGCCCGTCCTGCTTGGGAAAGATCGCGAGCCGAAACACCTTGCGCCGGCCGCTGACGTCGCCGATCAACTCATCCTTGCTGAAGTCGAACCGGCTCACCAATTCCGCGTTGGCCGACAGGCTCGGGCCGGCGACGCCGTCCAGACTATCCCCAGTGATCGAAATGGTCAGCGTGATGGGCTTGCCCAATTCTACCGCCGTCGGCCGCGCGGCGACGAGCATTTGGAATCGACCGATAGCGCCGGTGTAGCTGTCTGGGCGGCCCGCTTCCGGGGGGCCTTGCACCGCCACGACGATCTTGGCCACGCGGGCGATTTCGGTTCGTACGCGCTCTATTTGCGGGCGAAAGAAGGACTGGCGGATGGCTGTCGGGTAATTCGCCTTGAGGAAGATCGGCCCGATTTCCAGCGGACCGACGATTTCCGCTCGGATGGGGACCGCTACCTTGAAGACCTGATAGCGGTGGGACCGTCCATTGGCGTCCGCTAGGGTGACCGTGCTTTGATTGGCTCGCCCATTGGCGAAGACGGAGAGTTTGGAGCCGCGGACGTCTAGTACGTCTCTCAGCAGGTTGAGGTTGTGCCGCCGACCGCTGATGACGACCTCACGGATGCCGATGGTCAGGGTGGCCGTAAGGCTTTGGGTAACGTAGAGCCTGCGCGGCTGCACCTCAATGGTGGCGAAAACGTAACGATCGCCGCGGCTGCCTGTTACTGGCGTTTGCTTTACCAGGAACTTCATCGGTTTGGTTTCAAACGTCTGGCCGCCCGCTTTTACGGTGATCGCCCCTAGGATGTGCGTGCCGATGGTCTTGGCGGTCAGAAGCATGGAGAAGGTGTATTTTGAAGACTTGTTGCCATTGACGATGCGGACACTACTGGATGGGTTGGCGTTTTGAAGCTGTAGTTCGAGGCCGACCGGGACGACGGCGGAGGGTGTGTCGGGCCGGGCCATGTTTCTGCAAACCAATTGGACCTGGATGGATTCTCCGAGTTCGAGGGTACGCGAGGGTACGATCAGCTCCACTCCGACGTCTTGCGCCAAGGCTGCGGGGGCCAACGTCGTTTGGGCCAAGAGGACAATGGTCGTGGTTATCAGCGCGGCTCGCATCTACCAATCCTTATCGACGGGCACGATTTGCACAGGCCGTTGTTGCTTACGTTGCTTTTTCTTGCGGTCGCGGATGGCCTGCATCATCTCTCGAAGTTGCCGCTGAGCCTGCTCCTTGGAGACGTCTTCCTTGCTCTGCTGGGCTTGCTGCTGCTCCTGCTCTTGTTGCTCTTGCTTTTCTTCTTTGGATGGGTCTTCGGATGGATCGGATTCTGACTTTTGCTGATCCTTGTCCTGTTCTTGCTTGTCGGATTCTTGCTTGTCTTGTTTCTGTTGGTCTTGCTTTTCTTGGTCGTCTTTCTCTTGCTGATCCTGCTGTTGGTCCGATTTTTCCTTGTCTTGGTCTTCGTTTTCTTCTTTGTTCTTGTCGCCCTGCTCTTTCTGCTCTTGCTCTTGCTGTTGCATTTGTTGCTTGAGCTGGCGCCAGGCGGTGGCGGCTTTGAAGTTGGCGTCGCGTGCCGCCTCGTGGTCACTCTGATGGGCGAGCACGGTCTGGTAGTGGCTCATCGCCTGCTCCAAGGCGGCGATTTTGGCTTTGGGGTCGTCGGTGTTTTGCAAAGCCTGTTGGTGGTAGGTGGCGGCGACGCTGTACATGGCGTCATCGACGAGCGCGGGATTGGCGGAGGTGGCGGCGTTTTCGAAGAGGGTTCGGGCTCGCTCGAAATCACCACGGGCGTATTCCGCGAGGCCTTCGGCGAAATCAATCTCCCGCGCATCGGGCGCAAGCGTTTTGGCATGTTCGTAGGCCTGCAGCGCCGATTCCGGATCGCCCTGCAGGAGCTTTTGGTTGCCGAGGTGAACGACGCGCGGGGCATCGAGGTTGGCCAGTTCGGCGGGTAGCGGCGCGTCGGGCGTAAGTGGCTTGTTTTCGGTGAGCGCTTGGGTCGAAGCCGCAGGCGTTGCGCCGGGAGTTTGGCCGAGCGCCGGCGCAGCACCTAGGGCAAGCAGGAGCACGGCCCACGGGAACCACGACGATGTATTTCGTCCAGAGCGTTTCCCGTTCTCGGATGCCGGGTTGCTACACTCTGTTTGTGCCCTCCTTGCCGAGCGACCGCGCGGGCTGAAGCCCGCGGCTCGGCTTTGGGGCTGGTGCTGGTTTGAGCCCGCGCAGCGGAACAAAAGGAAAAAAAATGTCCCGGTACGCGTGCATGGCGGTATCGACGGCCATGATTGCAGGCTGAAGGCCTGTTCTAAAGTAGCCGGGGGCAAGCGCAGCGTCGCCCCCGGATCGCGCCGCCACCCAACCGCCCGACCCTGCAGGGGTCGTCTTTTCTGTGCGATGGGTGCCGGGTAGCGTCTAGACGACCCCTTCAGGGTCGAATGGAATGAGTTGTGCGGTGACCGTGGGTCCGCCGGGAGCGGACCCACGGCTACTGTAGCGCAGCCTTTCAGGCTGCAGGAAAGAAGGCCGCCCGAGCTGCCGAAAGTGTTGCGCATCGGCGTCGTACCGCGATGCTCAAGTAGTGCGAGCAGGGTCATGGTCGGCTCCATTTGGGTTTCGGCGTATCCGGCGTCCGCGCGGACTGAAGCCCGCGGCTCAGTGTTTGTGTGGACCCAAGCCCGCGGCTCGGCGTTTGTACGGACGGTGAGATCATGTTGCCTCCTGCTGCCAGACGCGCTCGAATCGTTCTTCGGCGCTCGGACGTCGCTCGCCGAGGCATGTTTCGGCCGCGAGCAAGATCAGAGCGAGCGTCAGGAAGTATTGATAACGCGGCTTGTGGCGCATGCGCTCTTCTGTGGAGAGCGCGGTCTTGCGCATGCCCGCCAGAGCGCTGACCAGGAGATTCAGGTTTTCCAGCGGCGTGTAGCGACCGTGACCCGCTTGGGCGATCTTCCGAAGGCCCTCTATGTCTAGCTTGGAGAAAACGAGCTGGCCGTCGTATAGCAACGGCTTGCCCGCGCGATCGGGGCTTGAAGGGATTTGAGCACCTGTGGTCGACGCGGAATCGCCGACGCCGACGGTAAAGACTGAAATACCATGCTCGTCGTAGCATCGCTTGGCCGCTTCTACCGCCCTACCTTCCTGATCCTCCCCATCGGTGATGAGCAGAATGATCTTCGTGGCCCCCTCGGCGGATCGGGTGAAGAGGTCCGTGGCGTCGTCGATAGCGCGCCCTATATCAGTACCGCCGCGTGATACGCTGTGGACGCGCATCGATTTGAGCTTTTCTCGGAACGCGAGCTGATCCGTCGTCAGCGGCAGGCGCGTTGATGTGGAGCCAGCAAAAGCCATCAGCGCCAATCGGTGCTGGCCGTCGAAAACGGAGCGTTCGGTTAGCTGCTGTCGAATCTGTTCCTTGGCGTTGGCCATGCGGCTTGGGGCGACGTCCCGGGCGAGCATAGAATTGGACACATCGACCACAACGGCCACATCGATGCCGCGGACCTCTTCCTCTTGCAGGTACATACCCCACCGCGGACCGAGAATCGCGGCGACGAGCATGATCAAGGCGATCAATCGAAGGCCGCCACGCATGGCGGAACGACCGGGGCTGAAGCGTGTTACCAGAAGCGGGGCAAGCCGCTCGGATGCAAACTTCGTCAGGGCCGCTCGTTTGCGGGCAGCTGAGTAGAGGGTCAGGAGGCTCGCTACGGGAACGCCTAAGACCAGCCACCAAAGATCGCCGTTGTCAAACGGGAGGTCGCCGACTTGGGTGGTTACGACGACTACGAGCCCAAGACCAATCAACGCCGCCGGCAGGATCAGCGTCCAGGTGAGGATCGTCCAACGTGGATACGGCGCGGGTTGGCTCACGGGATTCTCCGGTATCGAGTGTTGCTCAGCAACATTTCCATCATGAGTAGGGCCAAACCTGTGAGCATCGCGAACTTTGCGGCGTAGGTGTCGTCCTGGAAGACGCGTTCGCCTGTTTTCCGACGCTCCAGGCGGTCGATCTCTTCGTAGATGGTCCGCAGCGAATCCGTGTCGGTGGCTCGGAAGTATTTTCCGCCCGTGGTGCTCGCGATGGATTTTAGCGAGCCTTCATCGACCTGCATCCCTCGGGAGCCGAAAAAACCAGCGCCACGTTGACGACGCTGGTCACCGACGGCTCCGATCGTGTAGATCTTGATGCCCATTCTGGCCGCAACTTTCGCGGCCTCTTGTGGATCGGGCGCGGGCGGGGCATCGCGAAACGGGGCCGGGTTGTTGGCGCCGTCTGTAAGAAGGATCATCACGCGGCTCTTGGCGGGCGTGGCGCCGGAAACGCCGGCGATCGCCTGTTCCCCCGCCCGGCGGAGATCGTCGGCCGCCAGTGCAATGGCGTCGCCCAATCCTGTGTAATCCGATTCCTGATCGGCCCGGACCTGCCGACCGTCAGCCCAACCGGGAATCTCGGTTTCGTCGAGCAATTTGGCGAGCGTTGCATGGTCGAGGGTCAGCGGGCATGGGGAATCGGCGAACATGGCGAACGTCGTCATGCCGATTAAATCGTTGTCTCGGCCGGAAAGATCGCCCCGACCCAGCGCAAAGTCCCCCAGGACGCGTTTTACCGCATCCAGGCGGCGGACCCACTGCCCGTCCATAAAAAAGTCGGTCTCGCTCATGCTTCCGGATACGTCCAGCACCATCTGAATGGCAATGCCCTCGGAGGTGTCTTTGTAGCTCCCGGGAGATTGCGGGCGGGCCAGCGCGATGAGCAACGCGATCACCGCCAGGGTGCGGAACAACGGCAAGATGAACCGCGTTCTCGTCGCCCACGTGGGGCCGAGGGGGCGCAGGATGGACACTGTGCTGAACCTAACGGGGACGCGCGAGCGACGATCGCGATGTCGCCACCAGATCAACGGGATCAGCAGCACGCCGGCCAGGCAGACCCAAAGGAAGACGGCCCCGGGGGCGAATGTTTCTCGGAGCAAGGCCATCATGCTGCACACTCCCGATCGTCCTGAAGGGTGGCCGAGCCTGTGGGCGAAGCAGAATCCACCGGTATGGTGCGCTCGACGAATGCTTCGGTGGCCCGCAACGCTGTCATCGACTCTTCCGGGGTCGGCTGATGCCGGGCGTACTTGACCAGATCACAGGCGATCATGAATGGGTGAAGCTCTGTAGTTACGTCTGAGCCGAAGCGTCGGTCGCTTACGATGGCATTGAGAAACTCTTCTGTGGTCATTTCACCGGCGGATACGTCGAAACGGCGCTCGATGTACCCCCGGAGAATGTAGCTGACGCGGTAGTGGAATTCTTGAGCGGCGCCGCGTTCGAGCAGGTTTTCGGCGATCAGCGCGGCGATCAGCCGGCGTGCCCAGACATCGGCGGGAATGACGATCACCTCGCGGGCCCGCTGCTCGCGGCGTCGGACGAAGAAGCCGGCGATTTTTTTTCGGAAAAAGAATGCGGCCAGCGCCACCGCGGTGAGTCCGCCCGCGGCCCACCACCACTGACTCCACGGCGGCGGCAGCTCGTAGGGGGCGATGGTTTGAATCTCAGCCCACTGGTCCTCGGCGAGTTGGACCTGTTGCGGATCACGGGCCAGGACGTGGATTCCCTCGGTGGTTAGCTCGACGGGTTTGGGCGCTCCGGCTGGGCTTGGTTGGCTCTTATCCTCCGCTTGCGTCGAGCGGGCCGCCGTCGATGGGTCCGATTCGAACGTGGCTGTCGCGGGGGGCAATTCGTATTCGCCGGGGAGCACGAATTCGATCTCGTATCGATCGGTCCAGAGGCGAGGGCCGGTGGCGTCGGGCTGCGGCGCGGTTCGTTTTGTGTTTACGATCCTTAGCTCAAAGCCTAGTTCGGATTCGCGTAGCAGGGTAGCGTAGTCGGTGAGGGTCGCTTGCATGCCCGGCGGCGCTGAGGCTTGAACGGTGAGCACCAGACCATCGGAATAGACGAGGTCAGCGTCTGGAACGGATAGCGTTAGCGTGAACTCCCCTTGGGACGCGACCCGCTCGACGACGGAATCCGGATTGGGGCTGCCGGCGTCTTTCTGCGAGCATGCGCCGGTCGCCAAGCTCAGCGCTAATGCAAGTGAGGCCCAAGCGGTTCGCCTGGTTTGTGTTCGTTTCATCCGCATGGCTTGCCCCGTTTTGCCGAACGCCGCTAGTGGCGAGCCCCTCGCTTATGGAAAAACTTGACGAGCGCATCGATGTACGGGCGATCGGTTCTCACGTCGATGAATTCCGTATCCATCTTACGAAACATAGCCGTCCGCTGTTCCCGTACCCACGCCATGTTCGCCTCAAATCGTCGGCGTACGTGTTTCGGGGCGGTATCGACCAGGACGCGCCGGCCGGATTCGGCGTCTTGCAACTCGACCAGGCCGACATTGGGCAAGGCCCATTCTCGTGGATCGCTGATCGCAATGGGCACCAGATCGTGGCGGCGGCGCGCGATGCGCAGGGCGCCTTCGTAGTCAGGGGCGAAGAAATCGCTGACCAGAAAGCAAACTGATTTCCGCCTGGTGACCCGGTTGAGGAAGTTAAGCGCCTCGGAGATGTCCGTGCCCCGGCCCTTGGGCTCGTAGTAGAGCAATTCCCGGATAATGCGCAGCACGTGGCGCGTGCCCTTCTTGGCCGGGACGTATTGCTCGACCTGATCGGTGAAGAGAATCAGCCCGACCTTGTCGTTGCTGGCGATGGCGGAGAACGCGAGAACGGCGCAAAGCTCGGCCGCAACATCCAGCTTGAACTGGTTGACCGAGCCGAACATGCCGGATCGGCTTGCGTCTACGACGAGCATGACGGTGAGCTCGCGCTCTTCACGGTATTTCTTGATGAAGGGCTGGCCGAATCGGGCGGAGACGTTCCAATCGATCAGGCGAACGTCGTCGCCGAGTTGGTAGTGGCAGACCTCTTCAAACTCCATGCCGTGTCCGCGAAAGGCGGAATGGTATTGACCTGCGAACATGTCGTTGACCATCCGCGACGTACGGATTTGGATCTGCCGGACCTTTTTTAG
>CAZYXP010000096.1:0-4379 GCA_964651325.1 uncultured Phycisphaeraceae bacterium | reverse complement strand
GCTTCGGCTTCGTAGGTGATGATCACCCGGTGGCGCAAAATGTCCATCGCGAGACTCTTCACGTCTTGAGGCGTGACGTAGCCGCGTCCTTCGAGGAAGGCTGACGCCTTGGCGCCTACCGTGAGGGCGAGGGTGGCTCTTGGCGAGGCTCCGAACTGGACCAAGTCGGCCGCGGGGACGCCGTAGCGGGCGGGGTCACGCGTGGCGAGCACGAGATCGACGATGTAGTCCTTGATTTTGTCGTCCATGTAGATTTCGTCGACCACTTTTCGCGCTGCGACGACGTCCGCGGGAGATAAGACGGGCTTGATGCCCTTGTGCGGAGCCGTCGAGGCCATGCGATCCAAAATGGCACGCTCTTCCTCCTTGCTCGGGTAATCAACGACGACTTTGAGCATGAAGCGATCGACCTGAGCCTCCGGAAGCGGGTAGGTTCCTTCCTGTTCGATGGGATTCTGCGTGGCCAGCACGAGGAAGGGCTCATCGAGCTTGAAGGTCTCCTTGCCGATCGTGACCTGGCGCTCTTGCATGGCCTCCAGCAGGGCTGATTGAACCTTGGCGGGCGCGCGGTTGATCTCGTCGGCCAAGATGATGTTGGAAAAGATCGGCCCCTTTTGGACCTGGAAGGCGCCGTCGCTCTGGCGGTAGATGAGGGTTCCGATAAGGTCGGCCGGGAGTAGGTCTGGGGTGAATTGCAGTCGTTGGAAGCCCGTGTCAATGCCCTCAGCCAAACAGGCGACTGCGGTCGTTTTGGCGAGGCCGGGGACCCCTTCGATCAGCATGTGACCATTGGATAACAGGCCGATCAACATGCGATGCAGTAGATCGTCCTGTCCGACGATGACTTCATGCATCTGTTCGAGTAGGCGGCGGAGGGGTTGGCTCTTGGCGGAAGCCTCGGCTCCGAGCTGTTTTACGTCTAATTCCGTGGCCGGCATCTTCGTACGCTCCTGATACAAAATTCGTGAAATTCGCGTGAAGGATATCTAGCAGTCTATCCATGTAGACGCAAGCCGGCGGCGATTCCTGTCAGCGGGATGCGTCCCATTTTGAGCGGCAATTCCACGGACGGCGATCTAGCCTCCGGGCGTAGGGTTTTGAGCCACAGAGGACACAGAGCGTGGCGGGAATCGCGGGTGGTCCGCGTCCTATGGGACGAGGGGGCAGGCGGTGATTTCGCGATCGGCAAGGGGCTTGTCCGAGGGCTGGCGCCCGCGGCTCTGAATCGGCGGCTACGCGGTTGAGAAACGTCAGGTATCGGAGCTCCTGAGCGCCATGCGTAGCTCGTTTAGCAACTGATCGACTTTGAAGGGCTTGAATAAGACGGCCGCGAGACCCTCTCGCCGGGCACGGACGATGGAGTGGTTTGGATCGTAGCCGAATCCCGTGGTCAAAATGACGGGCGTCTTGGCGTTGGCGTCCTTGGCGGCGGCAAAAACCTGGTATCCGTTCTTGCCCGGCATTCTTATGTCGCTTAGCACCAAATCATAGGCGTTTTGGCCCACCAGACTGATGGCTTCCTCGCCGTCTCTGACGGCGTCCACGTGGCAGCCGTATCCGGTGAGCACGTCGCGGACGGTGTCTCGGATTGTGTCCTCGTCGTCAGCAATGAGGATTTTCTTGCCCTTGAGCGTCGGGTCGTTGAGCTGTTTCCTGGGCGATCTGGCGCCGGTGATTCCGGCCTTGGGCGACGTTAACTCCTTGACCGCCTCACGGATGTTGACGGCGTTCTCCGAAATGGTCCGCAGCCGATGCCTCAAGTCGTCGTGGCCGATGTAATCCTCGACCAGGCTCTCCACGTCGGTGAGGATGTCGTTGAGCGGCGCGGTGATTTCGGACATGACGTCGCTGCCGAGGCGGCCGGTTGTGGTTTTGCGTTCGCTAACGAGCAGTTCGAGAAGATGTAACGCCAGCGCAACATATCGGGCAAAAATCTCCGCAAACTGCCGGGCGTCCTCGTTGAAAGCTGCCAACTTGGTGCTTTCGAAGTTGGCGATGCCCACCACGGTGTCGTGCATGAACAGGGGAACGGTGAGCGAAGACTGTGCCCCTTTCACGCAGGGGAGATACCGAGGATCCTTAGCGGTGTCGGGACAGATGTAACTCTTGCCGCGTATGGCTACAAAGCTGCAAATCCCATTCCCATCGCTGCTGGCGTCGAGGTCGACATCCTGATGTTCGGTCGGGACGCCGGAGGCCATGACCAATTCCAACATGTTGGTTTGTTTGTTGAGGATGCGGATCTCGAAGTTGTCGAAGTTGAGGAGGTCCTGAGTGCAGCGGATCATTTTTTGTTCGAGCAGCGCCAAACGCTCGTGCGCGTCCAGGCGAGAAACTTGCTCAATGTCCAAACACAACAGCTCTCGACCCGCTCGATCGATCGCGTCGATCTTGCCTTGCAGGCGCCTTGCGTTGGTGGTGTTGCGAACGACCGCGGCGACCTGAGTGATACGCTCGTTTAGGTCCATCACAGGAGTCGCGCTGATTTCGTAGCATTCATTGTCTACCGTGGAAAACCCGAAACGTCGGCCGCGAATCTGCGCGCCGTCTTGCGCGCCGGATTTGGCCCATAGGAATGTTTCAATGCAACACTTGCTGACGCGATCCCGAACTTCCTCGCTGAAGCTGAGCATCTTGGGGTTGGCCCATTCGAGCGAGCCGGTTTCGCCGACGATGCCGATGCCCTGATTGACGCTGTCGATGATAGCCTCGGCTTGGCGGGCGGCGTGAATGTCTTGAAGCGGGATGAAGTCTTCAGCTCGACTGACAACGAAGTCGAAGCGCTCGCGGCGTAGGGCATCGACCGCGGCGTCGAACGAATCAACACGCTCGACCAGAGTGTGGGCGTCGATCCAGTTCGCCAGCGCGATGTCTTCGTGCAGGTCGCCCAACACGAGGACACGCAGCGTTTTCGTGTCCGTATTGCTCATCACCAATCCGATCTCGAAGACGATCGCCCAACCACCAACGCGTCAACCATTATAGGCGCCGATCCCTGGCGTTTTCACCTTCCGAGCCGGAGTCTCCCATTCCCTCGTCCATAGGGAAAGATAACAGAAATCGGTGGTCCCTGACAAGCATTTCAATGCGAATTCTTATCGACGCAAGACGCCGCGAAGTATTAGGACCAATTCTTGGTTTTCAATATGACCCACATGGTGAGTCGCTATCGGCCGAGTGTCGCCTTAGTGCCTGCTTGAAGTTTCGCTGATTTCCACGCGATGCGATGAACCCGGGCGATCTTGGCAAGAAGGGGTGGGACGGGGAAATTGGTGTCGCGTCGGTGCCGATGGCAGTTCCCCCGCCTCTGCGAAACCCGCCATCCGCCGAGAAGATGCCCATTCGGGGTCCAACCAAGCGCCACTGCAGGAAAGTGTGTGGTCACGCTTGAATCTGTATGCACTCGCTTTTCGGCCGTCTCGTTGGTCCTACATCTCGGTATTTCGCACAGTTTCACCTACCGCGGTAAGGAGTGAGATATGGGCGCGATAGAGCGGTTGCAGCCTCGGCTGAAGCGGCTGTTTGGCGATCGCGGGGAGGCCGCGCGGACTGAAGCCTGCGCTCAGTGGCATTGCCTGATCGGCCGGCTCTGGGGCAGCTACAAAAGAGGTGACACCCCCGCCAGGGAACATACGCCATTCTCGTTGGCCGTCGGAGCGGAGACTGATCGAATGGGCGAACCGGCGCCGGGGGTGCGATCCGGGAAGCACTTGCCCGGCGCCCGGTGCCTGGTCCCAGGGGAGTCTCAGCGTTTTGGTCCCGTCGAATCTGTTTGCGGGGAGGGAGGCTATCTGCTTCTGGTCCGAGCGAGGTGGATTGCTGTGTTTGGGGACACCTCAGAGCCAATCAGCCGGGCGGCTGTGGACTGCTGACGATTCGAGCCGCGCAGCTATCGGAAGGGGCGGGCGCTGAACTGCGAGCGTACGCGGTTTCGCAGCCTACGCCGACCGGCGCGGCTCTCGGCATGCGATCGCCATCGCTTGAGTTCCCGGGCTTCGTGAGTATTGATGGCGACCGAAGTTTCCGGCCACGCCGCGTCGTGTTGCCAATCCGATTTCGCGTGGAACGAGTAGGGGACACCTCCGGTAATATGCCGCTCAGTGCGTTTCGACGCCGCATTTTCGCAGAATTCACCCTGTAACCGATCAAGCTTCGGCGGCTCCGAACGGCATTCGGGCGTTATTGACGATGCCCGGCGGTTGGCTATAGTTGTCCGGCGTTGTCCGGACGCCGATATGCCCCGTGTGGAGCGACTGGCCGAATGGGTCAACGCCCGACAGGATGTACCCCGCCAATTCGCGCATGGTACGCCCTGGGAGCATCCCCGATAGCTCAATTGGTAGAGCGAGCGGCTGTTAACCGCTAGGTCGTAGGTTCGA
>CAZYXP010000095.1:0-13193 GCA_964651325.1 uncultured Phycisphaeraceae bacterium | reverse complement strand
ACGGACGAAAACGGCGGTTCGAAGCTGGTGCCCACCTCGATGATAAACGGGTAGGTGCCCTGATCGGCGTAGTACCAGCTCGTATCGTCGCCACTCAGTGCGCCGGCCGATGCTGGGGAAAACACCGTGTACCGCCCGACGCTGTCCACCGCGTCAATCGCGTCGGCCACGCCGTTCATCATCTCATCGATGATGCCGTGTTCCGGCATAATTCCGCTCGACGATCCGTTGCTGCATGCGTAGGGGTAATCGATGAATCGCCCGGATTGGTGATACGACGTCGCCATGACGAAATGATAGTCTCGAGCCAATTGCACCATGAACTGAGTCTCTTGTTCCGATGCAACCGAGGGCCCTTTGTAGGTATCGCCGAAGCAACTGGATGAGGAGCCGCAGCGATCCGGCCCCCACCGGTAGGCGTAGTTGCGGTTCAAGTCTACGCCGGTGCAGGACGGCGGATAGAATTGCCGGTTTTTTCGCCAGAACGAGTTCACGTCGAAGACGTATTGCACGCCGTCAGGATTGACCATGGGGACGCAAACGGTCTTGTAGTTATCGACCCATTGCGTCACGCTCGGATCGATCCCGTACCCGTTGGTCAGCGTCTCGACCACGTCCATCACCACATGGGAGGTAGCGACCTCGCGGGCGTGATGCTGTCCGTTGAACTGGATCGCCGGCTCATCCTCGCTGACGCCGGGGTTGTTGGAGATTTCAATCGCGTAGACGTCGCGGCCTTGGAACGTCGTGCCAATGACGAAGACGTGGGTGATCGCCGGATGATCCGCCGCCGCCTGCAGCAGCATGGCTTCTATCTCTGATGGATCAAAATACTCTGATTGCGTGCGTATGTCATTTTGAAGGGGCGACGACGTTCGCTGATTGACGATGGTGAACCCGGCGGCAGTTAGCGGCTCCAGCCGACGCGGGTCTGATAAATCCAGCGAAAGAGTCCCCGCCACGGGGTTCAACCCGCACCGATCCACGCTGAACCCGCGCTCGCCAAGCCAATCGAACCACGCACGCCGCGCAGCATCGGTTAGGGGCTCGGGGCCACCGGTGCCCGGTAGCGCCACCTCGACCAGCATGGGTTCCGCGATCGCTTCCTGCAAACCGGTAGCAAGACCGCCAAACAGAACAAGCGCAAGGAAAAACGACTCTTTTCGGACCATGATGATGCCTCTTGAAACCCACTGTCCGCGCCCTCTGGCAGTATATAGGATTCGATGCGCCACAACAACGATAGTTTTCCTCGGCAGGCCGACTTCCTCCACCGGCCACCACCGATTCATTGTTGTGCCGCCTCCGCCAACGTTGCACCCGAGCACCGGGTCGTTTAGCCTGCTCCGCCATGAGATTCTTGCTTATGGTTCGACGTGTTTTGCCCCGCTTCGGGCTCGTTGCGTTTCCGTTGCTTGTGAGCGCGTGCGCATCGACGGGCACCAAGACCCCGGCCACGCAGACAGATCGTTTGATGCAGTTCTACGATGATCTTCAAAGCGGTCGGTTCGTGGTGATCGCCGATTTTGAGAATGAGCATCACATGGAGCTTATCGAGTTGATCGCCAACTCGGACTCGGCGCGATGCACCCTCGACACGCGGCGAGGACGCCGCGAAACAGGGCGCAGGGCATTGGCGTTTCGATCCGGAAGCGATCAGGACGCCGTGGTGTTGAGCAATGCCAACGCAAGCGGTTGGTATCTCAAGCGGGACTGGCGGGCGTTCGACATGTTGTTGCTCAGCCTTTATTCGCCGCGGGATGATTTGACGGCGGATCTTACCATCGTTTCGGGAGCCGCCGAGGCGGCCGCGGCCGCCCACTCCCGTGTGCCCCTGGAGCGGGGATGGAACCTGATTCGCCTCGACTTGGCCGACGTGGGCGAACGAATTCCGCTCGACGACGTTCGGCAGTTGCGCCTTTCGATTGCCGGAGCCCCGAAGAACGCCGTCGTGTACCTGGACGATCTCATCCTTACGCGAAATCGCAAGACGCTTTGGGGCGATCCGGCCAACACGGGTGGGGCGATGTATGTTGAGCGAGTCGGTCGACGATGGAACGTGGGCGCGGGCGGGCGTTTCGAGCTCGTTTTCTCCAACGGGCAGATTGTCGGTTGGTACGATTTCGTGGGGGACCCGTACCGACGCCGCAACCTGGTGGCTGGTACCGTGCTCGGTCCCACGCCCATTTCGGTGACCGACACGAGCAGCGCAGGTGTTTCCGCCGGACGAGGCCAATCCGTGCGTGTCCATCCGAGCATTCTTGAAATGAATCCAGTGCGCGTAGTCGTCGCCTGTGACTGGTCGTTTTTCGACGCGGACCAGAAGCCAGGCGCCCATCGGGCGACGCAGCGCTGGCTGTATACGATCTACGCGACGGGGCAAGTGTATGTCGCTGTCGATCTTGAGACGCCCACTAGCGATGATCCGCCTCCCCTTGGCTTGGCGGTGGGCCTCACGGCCAAAACCGAGGATGCCGTGCAGGCCACGACCCTGGCCGGCGATGACCGGAACGTCGCGTACGGTTTGATCCGAAGCGATTCGTCGAAATACTCGGTGTTGTTTGTGTTGGATCGGCCCTGTCGACTTCAAGCGATCCAATCTCGTGATGACCACGGTCGGAAGGAAGTCACGTTGGTCGCGGCGCAAACGGAACACGTTGGCGGCGAAGTCCACTGGGTTTGCCAGTTGTTCCTTTCGCCCGGTTCGACACTGGATCCCGACGAAGCGCGGGCAAGGGCGCAGGCCTTCGTCGAGCCGCCATCGCTGAGGATGGAGGTCGGCGTGGCAAAGGCAGGTGCGCCGGGCGCCCCGGACTCTGGCGGGTTTGATAAGCCCTCAGGAAGTTACCAGCTTCACCCCGAGGGCGGGGTTTGTCGTTTTCAAGTCGGTGGCCCCAAGACTCCCTCATTCGGACCGATCTTTACAATTTCCGACAGCAAGGATCAGGCGATCTGGATTTACGTCAACGACCTCCTACTTGGCGAGAAAGCCCGTGACCGAAACGGAAACTGGATGTTTCAATTGCCTGAAGCGCTTACCCAAACGACCCGCGTTGAGGTCCTGGTTCGTACGATTCGAGCCGACACCCGCTCTTGACAAACCCTGGACTGCGCCCTACACTGTGGGGCTTCAAAAAAAACGCTTTCCCCTTATTTGACAAGAGGTTAGCGAAATGAGTCATGGGTTTGTTGGTGGGGATGTAATCAGCGTGGCAAGGAAGGTACAATCTACCAAGAGGGTGGCCAGGGCGACCAAAAAGGTCGCCAGGGGCAAGGTTGCCGGCGCCAAGGCTTCCGCTGCCAAGAAGACCGGCACGACGGCGGGGCGAGGCAAGAAGAAAGTGGCCGCCAAGAAGGCCCGCCAGGTTTCTGCGGGGGGCAAGCGTAAGAAAGTCGCCTCGAAGACGAAGAACGCAACGGGGAAACGACCGACTACCAAGAAGGTCGCTGGGAAGAAGACCGCAGGTAAGAAGACCGCTGTGGCGACGGCATCAGCCAAGCGACGTAAGAAAAAGAGCGTCAAGAAGAGCGTCAAGAAAGCTGTGGCGAAAAAGGTGGTACGAAAATCAACGGCCAAGAAGAGCGTCCTGTCGTCGCGCGGGAGCGCCGCCAAGAAGACATCCCGTAACAGTTTGGGCTCGAAGAAGGCCAACCCCACTGCATCCCGGGCCAAGAAGCGACTCGTTGGCATCTTCGCACGCTCAAACCCACGGAGCGCGACGTCTCAAGATCCCATTCAGTTTCCCGAAGAATCCCGCAAGATTCCCAAGACCCATTTGAGCCGCAAGGAGCTAAGGGAGTTTCGCGAGTTGCTCTTGCGGAAGCGTAGCGAACTCGCAGGAGACGTGCGGCACATGAGTCGCCCCAATAATTCAAGCGGTCGGGGGTTTGGCGAGAAACCGGCCATGCCGATCCACATGGCCGACGTCGGCACCGACAATTTCGAACATGAGTTCACGCTCGGCTTGATCGAAAACGAGCAGGGGCGGATCCGCCAGATTGATGAATCCCTTGAGCGTATCGCTGCACGAACCTACGGCGTGTGCGTCGCGACGTTCAAGCCCATCAGCCACGCTCGCTTGCGCGCCAAGCCGTGGGCGAAGTTTTGCATTGAATACGCCCGCGCGCGGGAGGAAGGTCGCGTCCGCTAACAGGACCCGCGCGTTATGGATGCATCCCAACAACCCGATCGCCCCGGCTGCATGGAAGAAACGGCCGCCTTGCGTCATTTGCCGTCGCATTTGCGGTTCTGGATCATCGGTGCGGCCATGCTCGCGCTGGACCTCTGGTCCAAACACCACATCTTCGCCACGTTGGCCCCCAACGACAGCAAGCCGTTCTTGGCCAATTTCGTCGATTTCCACCGCTCGCTCAACGACGGGGCCGTCTTTGGATCGTTCACCGGACAGATAGGGCTCTTCGTGGCTGCGTCCGTTATTGCCCTGATTTTTGTCGTATATCTGTTTTCGCGATGCCATCGATCGCAGTGGATCATGCAAATCGCCCTGGCGCTGGTGTTGTCTGGGGCGTTGGGGAACCTCTACGACCGCGCCATGATCAAGGCCGACGTGGTGACCTACACCCCGACCTCTGGACAGACGCGCACGTGGATCGGCAAGGTGGTCGACGAGACCGAGACCGCCGTTCGCGTCGGCGATTGGCCCGACGGGGGCAACCCGACGTTGATCGACAAGAAATACACGAAGATTCGATCGCAAGGCGTCGTCCGCGATTTTATTCGCTTTTCACCGGCGTTTCCCAATTGGGTGCCGTATTTCGGCGGGCGCGATGTGTGGCCTTGGGTCTTCAACATCGCCGACGCCGCGTTGGTCATCGGTGTCGGCATCCTACTGATTTCCTCCTGGGTGGTCCGCCATCCCGAGGGGGATTCGCGAGCCTCTGCGGGCTAGAGCGGCTGCGTTTTTCGTGTAGCGGTTGTCTTGTGATCGCCGGGAGGCCGTGCGGGCTAAATCCCGCGGCTCGGGTATGAACGCGGAACCGGATCTCTCATGAACCAGCCCGCTCTTGATTCCCTGATGATGGATCGCGCCATAGCTTTGGCACAAAGAGGGGAAGGACGCGTCGAACCCAATCCGATGGTCGGCTGCGTGATTGTCAAGCGGGGCCGGATCATCGGTCAGGGGTACCACCGGCGGTTCGGTGGCCCCCATGCGGAGATTGACGCCCTAGGCCGCTGCACGCAATCGCCGCGCGGGGCGACGGTGTACGTGTCACTCGAACCGTGCTGCCACACGGGCAAAACGCCACCCTGCGCTGACGCGCTGATCGAAGCCGGTGTGGCGGAAGTCGTCGTGGCGGCTGAAGACCCCAACCCGTTGGTGGCCGGCGGTGGGATGCGCGCGCTGCGCCGCGCGGGGATTACGGTCCGCATCGGCATCCATCGCGAATCGGCAAGGCGTCTCATTGCGCCATTCTTGACCCGGATTCGTCAGAAACGCCCCTACGTGATCGCCAAGTGGGCTCAGAGCCTCGATGGCAAACTCGCCACACGGACGGGGGACTCGAAGTGGATTTCTTCTGAGCCATCCCGCAAACAGGTGCATCGATTGCGGGCTCGCGTCGATGCCGTGCTGGTCGGGTCGGGGACGGTTCTGGCAGATGATCCGCTGCTCACCGCTCGCGGCGTCAGGATCAAGCGGGTCGCTACCCGCGTGGTGTTGGATGGTCGCCTGCGGATTCCCATCCGCAGCCAGCTAGCGGCGACGGCCCATCATTTTCCAACCCTTGTATTCACAACCGCGGCCCGTGCGCGTTCCCCCAAAGCCAAGCGTCTGCGCGAGCTGGGCGTCGAGGTGTGCAGCGCGGCCACGCGTCAAGGCCGACTCTCGCTGTCGGCCGGATTGCGGCTCTTGCACAAACGGGACATGACGAATCTGCTGGTCGAAGGGGGTGGCGCGCTGCTTACGTCGTACTTGAATCAACGGTTAGTTGACGAGGCGTGGGTCTACGTGGCCCCGATGATGGTGGGCGATGCCCGCGCGGTATCTGTCCTGCCTCAGCGACGCACGAAGAGCATCGCCGACGCGCTGCGGGCGGACCGCGTAACGTCATCCCGCGCAGGCGACGATGTTCGCTTTCAATTGCAGCTAACTCGGATTCCCTAGTGCGGTTGAATCTTGCGTCTGCCGTCGTAGGGCAGGGCGTTGCTCCGGTGCAGAGTCCGCCCATACGGACACTGCGACGTAGCGTTCGCGTGCCACAGATTCGGTCCGCCTCGATGCCAGGTGAGCCTCCCGCTTGTGGCAGGATAACCACCTGCCCTATGGGACGCGTGTTAGGCTACCGCGGCGAAGGGGCGGATGTTGCCGGTCAACTTCTCGAGGGTGGCCGGTTTGCCCAGATCAATCGGCAGGAACACGCCGTGGTTGTGCTCGCTAGCCAGGATGACCATCTGGTCGTGAAGTACATCATAGCCGGTTTCTTGGGGTTGATGCCCGCAGACGAAGAAATCCACGTCTAACATCTCCGAAAGCATTTCCAACGCCGCTCTGGTGTGGTGGCGCCCCCAAACCAGCTTGTGGCCCGATCCCCGTTCGCAGAGATCCTCCTCGGTGAGGTCTCGATGAAAAATCGTCGGATCGAACGAAGGCACCTCCAAGGGCGACGGCAACGAATGAGAAAGAAAGACGCGGTTGGCCGTGCGACCGGCCAGCGGAAAGCTGCCAATGAACCCTTCAATCGCCTCCAAGACCATGTCCGCATCTTTGCGGTATGTGATCCGCACGCCGTCGTCAAAATCTTTCGTCACCACGCGGCCGTTCTTGGAGATTTCCTGCCCGCGTAATTGTGCCAACTCATGGTTGCTCTGAATGAAGTGCACCTGATCGGCGAATGAGCACTTCCAACGCGCGGCCTCCAGCAGGAGTTCGTGCGAGGAATCGGTGGCAGTTAGGGTCTGCACATCCTCATGGATTAGTTCATGGAGCACGACGTGGCGGGCGCCGAACTGCTGCAGGTTGCAAAACCGCTGGAGCTTGGCGAAATTTCGCCGATGCCCGTGCTGGTCACCGGTCATGACAACCTGGCCATAGTTGGGAAACGCGAGCAACGCCCCCTGGCGCAGCGCATCGCATCGGTTCAACTCCGCGGCTTCCTGATACCGTTCGACGGCTTCTGTGGCGTCGTTCATACTCTTGGTCCTCGATCGCCGTTAATCCTCAATCTCGTTGACGGCCGAATCCTCTGATTTAACGCTCGCGCCCGAACGCTTAGAGCGACGCTTTTCGCACTGCTTCTGCCAAAGCTTCTGAACAACTTCTAATCGCGCCGATAGCTGAACCATATCGTTCGGGCGATCCGCCGGGTTGTCACTGCAACACTGCATCACGAGCTTGGAAAGAGAGAGAGGAATCTTATCGTTGAGTTCAAGCGGAGCAAGCGGGCGATCCGACGTGACCAGACGCACGCCCCCGCGCGGGTCGGGCCCCTGAATCGCGGTGGGGTAATTCTCAGACGTGAGAAGCCAGTACATCGTCGCCCCGAGATTGTAGACATCGGTTCGCTCATCCAGCGGAAGGCGGCGCACTTGTTCTGGGGCTATGTAATCCGGCGTACCCTGAATGCGGTCTTTCTTGTGTCCGATGGGGCACGACTGACCGAAATCGATGATCTTCAATATGCCATTGGCGCCCAGCATGATGTTGGTCGGTTTGAGATCGCTGTGGACGAAACCGCCCTTATGCAACGTGTCCAGTCCCGCCGCCACGCGTCGGATGATCGTCAGAAACGTGTTCAGCCGATTCGGGCGAGCCTTTTCAAGGGTTAATCCCTCGACGTACTCCATCACCAGAAGAATCTCTTTGACCACCAGGAGCCGGCGGACTCGGTGGATTTCCAAGGTCTTGCGCAGGTATTTATGCTGAACGGCCTCGCATACCTTGTGCTCCGTCTCCACCTGTTCGACGAAGCGATCGTCGTCGGCCGACTCGCGCAGCACCTGCTTGATGGCGACCGACTTACCGGTCCGCAGGTCGGTCGCCAAGTTAATCGTCGAGCGCGCACCGACCCCGATCTGCTGGAGGACGCGGAAATTCGTCGGGGTGGGCAAGCTTGCCATAAGATTCCATTCAGCTCTGGTTCATCGACGCAGCCCCAAGAGGGGCGAGCGCATCGTAGCCTCTACCGAGCGTCGCTTCAATCGGGCAGATCAATCAAGGATCGCTCGGGCCGGCGATTGGGGAGCGAGCTGCACGGCCTTCTTCGCAAACGCTCGCGCCGCGTCACGATGGCCTGCCTTCACCGCCGCCAGCGCGGCCTTTTCCAGAAACGACACCTCTCCCGGAGAAAGCGACGTTAGCAACTTGTACACGCGAAACGCTGTTTCACTGTCGCCCATTTGCATGACCAAATCCGCGTAGGCCTCATTGGTGTTCACCGAAAACGGGTCGATGAACAAGGCTTCGCGGTACCAGTATCGCGCTTCGCCCGGCTCGGCTCGATGTCGGAAAACTCGGCCCAGGTGCGAGCGAACCTCCGCGTCGTTTTCGTCCAGCCGCGCCAGCTCTAGCAGTTGCGTTCTCGCGGCGTCAAGGTCGTCTTGCTCCAAGTAGACGCCGGCCAGCCCCCGCCAACTAGAAGGGTCGGCCGGGCACAGACGCTGTAGCCGCTTCAACGGGGCGATGGCTAGGTCGTATTGCTCGCGAGCCAGGTAGATTTCAGCCAGATATTTCGGGGCCGTCCAACTTTTCGGCGACGCTTCGGCAAGGGGCGTCAGCGAGGCCAGCAGCTCGTCGTAATAAGAAGCCCGTTCATCGGCCGAGTGGACCTGTTCCATGGCCATGACCAGCGTCCGGGAGTATATCTCCAAGCCATCCGGGTCCTTCGGATCGAGCTCAATCGCTTTTCGGGCAGCCTCAACAGCCGCTTCCAGCGATCCTGCATCAAACTCGGCCCGCGCGAGTCGCCCCCACGCGGCCGCGTCGTCTTCATGCTCCTTTGCTTCCTTGCGCAGCGCGTCGGCATCTTCCGGTGGGGTCATATCGAATCCCCACGCCTCGATCTGGGTCTTCGCCCACGCAAGAAAGTCCGCCGAAAATGCCTCCGGCTCTACACCGAGCGATTCGGCGAAAACCTCCCGCGGCGTTTTGATTTCGCGGAACTGCGTCAGCATCTTGTTGAGTGCGTCGTATCCGAATCGCTCGACGATGTATTCGCACATCCACTCACTTTGAGCGTACGCCATCTGACGATCGGTGGGTTTGCGCGGGCGCATGAAGCCCCAGTTTATCGATTCGAGCGTGAACAGTTCGCCGCGCCGCGCCGCCGCCGCCAGCAGCCGGCGCCAAGCGAAACTCCGCGGCGCATCCTCCTGGTAGACCGCCAGCCCCTCTGTAAACCAGTGGGGCACGCGATTCCGCGTCGCGGCCAAGGTCACGGTGTGTGTGAACTCATGCTTTAGCACCCTAGCGAGATTGTAGGTGCCGGATGAACCGGGCCTTTTGTGGGGCGAAGCCAGGGCAATCACCCGGCCTGTGCATGCCCCGACCGTATGAATCCACGGCTTTCCCGTGATGCGTACCGCGAAGGACTTGCTTGTTGGAAAGAGCTCTATGATCGTTTTCTTCTTCAGGGGATACTCGTAGTCGGCAATCAGGTCCTCGTAGATTTCCTCAAGATAAAGGCCCACCGTTTCGGCGAGGCCCGGATCTTTCGCGGGGTCGGATTTGACGACGAAATGCGCCGTTTCGTAAGTGTCAAACTGCTCGAGCGAATCGAGCAGGTCCAGCGTGAACTTGGTCCGCTGATTGAATTGATCCAAGACCCACGCGCCCTCCATCGCCTCGCGCGCTTGGGATTCCTCGCCCCATTGCATGTACATCAGCCCGAGTTCGGCACGGGCGTTGGCGTTGGTGGGTTCCAACTCGATGGCCTTGCGATAAGCGGCCTCGGAGGCTGCGTATTGCCGAATACCGCCCAGCGCATCGCCCAGCCACTGGTAGTATCGGGCGCACTTTGGATTGATTCGCGCCACGCGCAGCTCCAACGCATCAACCAGGCTTTGATCGTACCGGCAGGCGGCGGCCGCCGCCTTGATGGAAAGCGCTTCGAGATCGTTCTTGTTCAACGCCAGCGCTCGATCGCAAACCGCTTCCGCCTGCTTGTAGCGACGCTCGATGACGAGCTTGGACGCCAGAAGGTGCAACGCCGGGGGAAACCGGTCATTGACGGCCAATGCCTTCTCCGCCTGCTTCTCGACCGCTTCAAAGTTCCAGCTTTCCAGCCGCACCCATCCAAGCCCGACGAAGGCTTCGCAGAGATGTTCATTGATGCGAAGCGCCGCGGTGTAGTCCGACACGCTTCCATCGTCTTCGCCGTTGCTGAATTTCTCGCGCAACAGATCGCCGGCTGCAATTCTTGCGGGCCAGTAGGATCGATCCAAGCGGCCGTACGCCTGTTGGAGCATGTCATGCAACACGTACTTCGTTCTGTCGGCCACGTGCGTCTGAGTCAGCACGGAGTAACGCATAAAGCCGATGGCCGCGTCCGTCAGCCAGGCCGCGTTTGGTGGTAGGGCGCCCATCTTGGTGATGCGTTCGTTGAACCAGCCGAACGCTTCGACTGCTTCGTCCCGTCGGCCCAGCATCTCGAACATTTGCCCCAACATCCGCCGCGCCGCGGCGTGATCGGAATCGATCGCAATGGCCTCGCGCAGCAGGTTAATTGCCTCGTCGTACCGGCCAAGCAGTCGGGCAACTTGAGCCATTAGGACGCGCCCCGCCGCATCCGACTCGCCCGGATCGCCGATTGTGGACTGTGCTTCTTCGTACCGGCCGAGCCGAATCAACGTCTGGGCCGCGGCCAGCCGCGCACTGGCCCGTTTCTTGGCGGATTCGTTCTTGTCTTCGGCGATCCGCTGGAACGCTTGTAGGGCGGGTTCGTACGATCCGCGCGTCAGCATGACCTGCGCATCGCCGAGCGAAACCGGCGTGTCGCGATCGGCCTGGGTTTTGCTATCGGATTGAGATGCCGCGGCGTCGGTTTTGGCTTCAGCTTGGGCCTTGGCGGGTTCTAGATGGGTGGCTTCGGTGGTCCCGGCTACGCACAGCAATGCGCAGCAGGCCACCGCAATGGGCCGAGGGGGAAACGAATAGAATGGGATTTGCGTCAACGATCAGCCCTTGCACCGAAACCAACCGTCCTTCTTATCGGTGCACCGGCGAGGCATGCTGATATGAGAATGGCGCGCACGCATGGTCATTGACCAATCCCTATCGATACGCGAAGCGGTCAAAACGGCCCGGTTGATCCAAGAGCCAAGGCCGCAGGCACTGCGGAAACACAGCCCAGTGCCGGAATACAGCACAGTCTACGGGCAAGTCCGAAAACAGGGGGGTTTCGGACAAACCAACGGCATCAACGGATCCAGCCCGGTTGCGCCGGTCGGATTACGTTTACTCTTCGCCTTCAGGACAAAGCAAGCCCTCGATTTTGTCGAGCAGACGTTCCATCCGAAAAGGCTTGGTCAAATACCCGTCCACGCCGAGGCTTTCCGCCCACACTTGATGCCGCTTGCCCTCGTTGCCTGTGATCATGATCACGAACGGCCGTGAGCCGCGTTTTTTGCCAGCGCCCTTGAGCTTCTCAAGCACGAGAAACCCGCTTCGCTTAGGCAGCATGGCGTCAAGGACGACCAGATCCGGATCGAAGCTCTTGGCCGCCTCAATCGCTTGGTTGCCATCAACCGCCTTCTCGATCACCGCGCCCGTGTTGGCCAGCATGGCCTCCAGCGCGATGATCATGTCCGGGTCGTCATCGACCAGGAGGACGCTCTTTTCCTTCAGCTCAATTGTCATGAACCGGTCTCCAATTGCGCGGAAAGCTCGAAGCCCGCCCCGGTGGCAAAAGCGGGCCGCGTCCCACATGCCTCAACCGAGTATAGGACCCCGGGGACCCCGGGACAAGATGGCCCCATTCGGGATTAACAGGCGCATGGCAGAATCAGCGGCTGTGATGGCACGCTGACGGCGTGCTCCAAAATGGCCGGGCGCAAGCTCCGCGCTGCCCACGGATCGTGCCGCCACCCACCCGCCCGATCCAGAAGGGGTCGGCTGTTCCGCAAAATGCGCGCGGCATGGCGCCTAGCCGACCCTTCCAGAAACTATGATAGCCGGGGCTCCTTGACGCGGTTTGGGCTTGGTGCCCATCTGTCGATGGGCTGATCGCATGGATCGTCCAAGTATTCTATGGAGACCCGACGATGAAGATTCTAGCGATTGATCTTGGCAAAGTGAAAAGCGTAGCGTGCAATCACAGCCGCCGATTCTGTCACGGACCCCGGAGCCAAAGGCCCTCGCCAAACACGTCGGTGGCCTGACGGCTTAGCAGCACAGCGCAAAGTCGTCACAAACCCGGAGCGCAGGCATCTTGCCTGCATCATCATCGCGGGTCGTGCAGGCTGGAAGCCTGCGCTCCGAACGACGTTGAGCTGTACTGTTAGTGCCGCGACGCGACCCGCTGCCGCGAGACCACCGTCCCGGTGACCACGACAAGCAACACCATAGCGAGCATGCCCCAGCTCGATACGGTCGGGATCGGCGTCGCGCCGGGTTTGGGGTGGGTCAGCATGAATTCCACCACCGAGGGGCCGAAGTTTGGCGTGGGCGAGAGGACGTGCGGGCCGCCGTTGACCGTCCATAGTTCAGCGGAACCGCCGGGAGAACAACCGTCGGGGTAACGAATGATCGTCGTTTCCGCACCGGGAAGATTGGCGTCCAGATCAAGCGTGTCGGGCGGGGCAATGGGCGTGAGGCCGCATCCGTTGTATTGGGCCCAGGTTTCAACCGACTGGACGGCCCCCGGGTAGGGAACGCCAAACGCGAACCCGCCCGCGTAGAGGACGGTCGTGTCGGCCGTGCCGTGAATCTGCAAGACTTGGACAGGTTTGCTCGGTGCACAATCGGCGGGGTCAAAGAACGTGGCACCGGCCACACTCACAATACCGGCGATCAAGTCCGCATGGTCGCACGCCATTCGATAGGACATGAACCCACCATTGGAGAGTCCCGCAAAGTAGATGCGACGATTGTCGATGTTGTAATCCGCCTGAACCGCCTCGACAAGGGATCGCAAGTAGCCGGAATCGTCAACGGCGGAATTGAACAAGTCGCAGCAGGCGTCCGTTGCGGTACAAAACGGGGTGCCACCCTGATATATTGTCCCCGCCGCGAGCCACC
>CAZYXP010000094.1:0-13203 GCA_964651325.1 uncultured Phycisphaeraceae bacterium | reverse complement strand
TTCGCTTTGCCGTGCTCGATGAGGTCGACCGGATGCTCGACATCGGGTTCCGCGATGACATCCGCGAGATCCTGGGGTTCATCAAGACCGACCATCAAACGATTTTCGTCTCGGCCACGCTGACCGATGAGATCAAACGCCTCGCCCACAGATTCATGCACGATCCGGTCGAAATCAACGTGTCCCGGGACACGATCACTGTCGACGAGGTCGATCAGACGTACGTCTCCGTGGAGCGGTTTGATAAGTTTCGAGCGTTGCGGCTTATTCTTGAGCAGCAAGATCCGCCCGTGGCGATCATCTTCACCAACACCAAAGCAACCGCGCGCAAGCTGACCAAGAAGCTCTACGATGCCGGCTTCTCGGCCAGTGAGATTCACGGCGACTTGATTCAGGCGAAACGTGACAGAGTGATGTCTCAGTTTCGAAAGCACCAGGTGCGCATCCTAGTCGCGACGGATCTGGCCGCTCGAGGGATCGACGTCAGCTCGATCACCCACATTTTCAATTACGACATCCCCCCCGATCCGGAGGTCTACGTCCACCGCATCGGGCGAACGGCTCGAATGGGCGCCAAAGGCACGGCAATCACTTTTGTAGCATCCGACGAGGGGAAAGAACTGACCAATGTTGAAATGTTGATCAATCGACAGGTTCCCGAGCGACGTGTGGATGGGTTTGTCGCCCGCCCGCCTCGCGAAGAAAGACCCGTATCCGCCAAGCCCCCCGTCTCCAGCAATGACACGTTGCTGTCTGCGGGTGACGGCAAAGCGATCAAGAGCGCCCCCAGGAAGACGCTGGGCGGGCGTTTCAAGACCTCACGGCGGCGGCGGCGACTTTGAACGGTGTGCTTTCGCAGAGTAGTGCCTTCGCGGAGTAAGGCCTGCGGAAGCAGCGTCTGCGAAAAACTCCGCTGGGAATTGCGGAATACCTGATCCACCATTCTCTAACACACACGCCTCGAACGCACAGGACACGATTCAACCATGACTTCCACCGACGGCGCAACCCCACCGAATTCCCCCGACCAAACGGGCGATGCGCCGAATTCCAGGGATGCGACGCCGAGAACCGTCGTGGACCAACACACCGTCAAAAGACGGATCTCCGGGCGCCGGCTTGATAAATACCTCCAGCACCGACATCCACGCATCTCAAGAAATGTCTTGCAAAAATACATCAAGGATGGACACGTCACCATCAACGGGATGCCCACCAAAGCCAGCTACGAACCCGGCGCCGGCGATGTCCTGACCATAGCATTGCCCCCGGCGCCGCCCAGCGAAATCGTGCCCGAGGACATCCCGCTCAACATCGTGTATGAGGACAAGTGGATCCTGGTCATCAACAAGAAAACGGGCATCGTCTGCCATCCCGCCAACGCCTACCAAACCGGGACCATTGCCAACGCCGTTGCGTTCTACGCCCAAACGCTCAGCCGCCATGTGGATCCGTTTCGGCCCGGAATCATTCACCGGCTGGATAAAAACACGACCGGCCTGATGATCATTGCCAAGGCCGACGAAGCCCACTGGCGCATCGCGCTGCAATTCGAGCGGAGAACGATCAGGAAACAGTACTTCGCGGTGTGCGAAGGCGATATCGAACTCGACGGAGATCGGATCGACAAACCCCTGGCGCCCCACCCGGCCACCACAAAACGGATGATCACAAAACCAGCCGATCCGCCGCGCCAGGCCATGTTCAAGGACGCCGTCACGGACTATCGCGTGGTGGAGCGATTTGGTGGGTACACCTCCGTCGATCTCTTTCCCAAGACCGGCCGAACCCATCAGTTACGCGTGCACATGTCATCCATCGGCCATCCGATGGTCGGCGATACGCTGTACGGCGGGAGCCTCGTCAGCGAATTTGACCTTCTCGGCCAGGGTAGCGAGAAGCCCCTCATTGCCCATCAGGCGCTCCACGCCAAGCGGCTACGCTTGATGCACCCCATCCACGAAGAACCGCTGGAGATCGAGGCGCCGTTGCCCGAGAACATCATTCATCTGCTCGAACTGCTCTCAGAGCGCAAGAAGCAACGCGGCTAACCGATCAGTGCGCCCAACACCGAACCGCGCCCGTCAGGAAGCGGCGCCAGGCAAGAATCCAGCGCATTGCCCCGCCCCATCCCCTTCATTGGCAAGCCTCAGCAGGGCCTCGAACGATCCGACGCCGTTCGAGCCGAATCGATCTTGGCATCATGTGCCCGATCAAAATCTACCTTCCGTCCATACGGCAGGTCGGCCAGCCGTTGAAGATAGCTCTGAAGATCCAATTGGGAAAACTCCGCGAGAAATTCCGGATTCGCGGTGGGGTTGAGTTCCATGATTCTTTCCAACGTGGTGCTCTTGCCGCTTGCCATGATCTAGACTCCAGGTGCGCTTTTTGCCAGTTCCCGCGGCGCAAGGCGCGCCTGCGCTTGCCGCGAGGCTTCCCTCATCGACAAGGGCGCAACGCTCGCTTGATCGCCGCGCGGTACGCCGCACAGACTGGCCGCGCACAAACGGCCACAAAGATTTGCAGCCAAGCGCACAGCCTGCGCAACCGATACGACAGGCTCTGAATTCAACCAACTAGCCGGTTTGCCCTGGAGATGACCGCGCCAAATTTGCGCGCGACAATTTGGCACTTTCGCACGTTGACCGGGCCGCCTGTTCACCGCTACGATGCGGCCGCTATGATTAGATTCCAATGTGCTTCGTGTCACCAGCCAATCGAAATTGATGCCGAATGGGCACTCAAAGCAGTGGCTTGCCCCTACTGCAAGAAGACCGTCACGGCGCCCGCCGCCTCCACGATCGGCCAAGACGAAGCAATTCCATTGGCCGCTCCGCTCGCAGCCGGCGCGCCTCTTCCCGCGAGCCTGGATCCATCCACCGCGAATCAGCAATTCGACGCGGGCGATCCTCGCATCCAGCCGGGGAACCACCGCGATTCTGACGGCAACCCCATCGCGATCGTCGCGCTCGCGCTCATGCTCTCGGCGACCGCCTGCCTGATTGTGCTCTTTGTGATTGCGGCAAAACACCCCGGAGAATTGACCGCACTGAAGGAGTACGTCGAACAGGCAAGCACATGGAAACAGCAAGCCGACGCGACGATGGAATTCCTCGACGAGCAGGGGGGACTGCCAACCTGGTTGATCGGATTCTCACTGGCGCAGTTTGGATGCCTGATCCTGACGGTCGCGGCGTTGATCTGTGGCCTGTTGGGGCTCAGGCGGCGATCCAGGCGCGCGCCCGCAGCCATCGCCGTGGCTCTTTCAGGCGGCTTGATGCTCCTGCTTTGTTCTGGATTGGTCCTTTAGGCGTGCCGAACCGGTGCCACCGAACATGAGCCAAGGGCGCTGGTGCATCGCTTTGGTGGGGAACTGATTTTCCGGCCTACTACCCTTTTGGCGCTTTGGCGGCCGGGGGTGCGGATGCCCGCTCCTTGGCGGGGCCCTCTGGGACGAGGAAGGTAGAACCGCACTCCCCGCAGCGTACCCGCTTCCCGCGAACCGAATCGGGCACCTGGAGAACCGCTCGACAGTTCAGACGTGGGCATTGAAGCGTAATCGACATAAAGCCATCTCTGCTTGTAGGGGTCCGCGCGGCATCCGGGCCACATTACCCTATCGGTTGCAATATGCCCTCGGTTGACCACGCAGCAGGTGGCCAACGGCAAGAATGCCCTATAGTCTAAGATACAGGCGTGGCGTGGGCTAGGCAGATTCGCGGCGGCGCCGCGGTTTTGCGGCGATAAGCGTCTCTTTGCCTTCTACGACGGCCTCAGTGACCATCTTCTTGCCAGGTCGGTTGTTATCGGGCAGGTTGTACATCGCATCGAGCATGACGTCCTCCATGACACCCCGCAGCCCTCGCGCGCCGGTCTCGCGCTCGAGCGATTTTTCCGCGATCATTTTCAGCGCACCGTCCGAAAACTCCAATTGGCAGTTTTCGTACTCGAACAGCTTCTTGTACTGACGCACCAAAGCATTACGTGGCTCGGTCAAAATGGCGACAAGGGTCTCAACATTGAGCGGCTCCAGCGTGGTAAGCACGGGCAGGCGACCGACCAATTCCGGGATCATTCCGTATTCGACGAGATCCTCCGGTGCAACCTCCCCGAGCAACTCACCCTCCTCCTGAATCATGTCGCGGGGCTCACCCTCATTCTTGAAACCGATCGCGCTTTGCCCGAGTCTCCGCCGTGTAATGTCGGTCAGCCCGACGAACGTCCCGCCGCAAATGAACAGGATGTTCGACGTGTCCATCTGGATGTACTGCTGTTCAGGGTGTTTGCGCCCGCCCTGGGGGGGAATATTCGATACGGTGCCTTCAAGCATCTTCAGCAAGGCTTGTTGAACCCCTTCGCCTGAAACATCTCGCGTGATGCTGACGTTGCGAGACGTGCGGCCGATCTTGTCGATTTCATCGATGTATATGATCCCGCGCTGCGCGATTTCCAGATCGTAATCCGCATTCTGCAGCAAACGCAGCAGAATATTCTCAACGTCTTCGCCGACGTAGCCCGCTTCCGTGAGCGTGGTCGCATCACCGATGGCGAACGGCACGTTGATCATCCGGGCAAGCGTCTTGGCCAAGAGGGTCTTGCCGGACCCTGTTGGGCCGACCATCAAGACGTTGGACTTGTCGATTTCGACATCCTCTGGCCCGGCCAAGTCGATGTGCTGCAACCGCTTGTAATGGTTGTGCACCGCGACCGTGAGAACGCGCTTGGCTCGCTCTTGTCCGATAATGTATTGATTGAGGAACTCGTGTATCTCGCGAGGGCTCGGGATGTCGCCGATCACCGCGCGCGACGCCGCCGCCTTCTTCGTTTCCTGCTTGATGATGTTGTGGCAAAGCTCGACGCATTGCTTGCAGATGTACACGTCCTTGGGGCCTTCGACCATCGGACCGGCGTCGCGCTGACCTTTGCCACAGAAGCTGCACGTGCTGCCGCGCCGCTTTTGCGTACCACCTCCGCTTCGCCCGCCACCGCTACGACTTGTAGCCATTGCCAACTCCTACCTGGACGGTCCATCCATCTGGAAACTGCGTCGCGTACATATCGTCAGTTCGCACCCGTGCGCTGAAGAAGATTATCGGGCGCACCGGCTCCCCCAAAAAACTATGGGTCGAACAACACCTTACCGCGAAGAACTTCGTACTCCGATTCGGTCAGATCGCCGCGGTCGCGTAACCGCCGCAACTGGTCCAACGAAAAATCAGTCCGCTCACTATAGACCCGCTTGCGTAGGCGCTTCCTGAGAAGCGCGATCGCCACAACCATCAAGGCGACGGCGACCAGCAAGAAAAACAGCCATACGAAGCCATCGAACAACGCCCGTTGGCTTGTAGCAAGCATACCAACCGACCCGTGCTCCATGCCAACGACGAGCGAGACAGCCCTCAAGATCGCGGATTTCGGGCAGATTGGCAAGCCTCACAATCTCGGTAGCGGCCTCCATGCACGATAAAACGGGGACATTGCCCCCCTGCGCCGTCGGATCACCTCCGGCGGCCGGCTAGGTTTCGCGGGATGGTGAAGCCATTCCGCCACTCGGCCCCGTTGCTGTACGCCAGCCACCCTCATCGAATCACGCGATTGCACCACACGCGTCAATCTAATCCTAGACGGTTGCTCACGGCATTTCCAGTCGAAAGGCGAGCGTTTCGCGGCAACGGTGGGCTTGAGCGGGTTACGCATGCCCTCTTGGGAATCAGAGGAAATGACGACTCGCGACCATAGGAATTCGTAGGTGCTCCGGCCATGGCGCCGGGGCAAGCAGGCATGGGTTGCCTGCGAAACAGGGCGCCAATCGGTCACCAACATCCGCTCGCCCGCCATCTACGTTCAACCACCCCTCGCCAACGGCAGCCTAACGATGAATCTGGCCCCCTGGCCGACTTCGCTTTCGAGCTCGATCGACCCTCCGAGCATGACCAGCAATTCCCGCGTAATCGCCAAACCTAGGCCGGTGCCCTCGTACTCCCTCGTTTCCGACGAGTCGAGTTGCCTGAACTTCTCAAAGATGCGTTCGTGCTCGCCCGGGGCAATGCCCGGACCGGTATCCGCAACGACAATCTGAAGATCGTCATCTACCCTGGAAACCCCTACGGTGATCCGCCCATCTGGAGGGGTAAATTTCACCGCGTTGCTGAGCAGATTGTACAAAATCTGCTTCAACTTCCCTGCGTCGCTGCGGACCTCGGGCATATCACCGTTCATGATCAGCTTCAACTCTTGCTTCTGCTTGTCCGCTAGGGGTCTCACAAAATCAACAAGATCGCGGCATAGATCGCCAATGCAGAAATCCGATACGTGCAACGGCATCTTCCCCGCCTCGATCTTTGCCAGATCAAGCAAGTCGTTGATGATTTCCAAAAGGCTTCGACCGCTGACGCGGATGTTTTCGGAGTACCGGGCCAGCCGCGTTTTGTCCGGATTGGTGGACTCCCAAGCGTCGCGCAGCAGTTCGGCAAACCCGATGATCGAAACCAGCGGGGTCCGCAACTCGTGGCTGACATTGGCGAGGAACTCCGTCTTGACCCGGTTGGATTCGTACAACGCCACGTTGGTTTCGGCCAGCTCGCCTAGCTTGATGTCCAGCGACCGATTGATCTTCTTCTGCTGCTCCTGAGCTTCGCGCAGATGGGCTAGCATTTCGTTGAACGTTTCCGAAAGCCGTTGGAATTCGTCGCCCGTCGTGATCGCCGATTCAACCTCCATGTCACCGGCAGCCACCTGTTCCGCAGCGCGCCGCAAATCATGCAACGGCGAAAGAACCAGCCGCTGCGTGACCACATAGAACACCAAAATGGCCAGCACAGCGCCACTCGCGCCCGCGAGGAGGGTCACCAGCGTATTCCAAACACCGCGATCTTGGGGCATTGCCAGGCGCACGTCGATAATTCCGCGTAATGCGTCAGGATGAGGATCCGTATCCGTGGATCGAATCGCCAAGGCAAACCGGAAGATTCTCCGCTCGTCCTGCAGTTTCCAATAGTAATTCTGCCCCGGGCGATCCGTCAGGTGAACGATCGCCTCATGCAGGAACCCGCGCTTGGGCAGATCCCGCCGAACGGGAACCAGCCTCGGCGTGCCCCCGCTAAGTGAGAGTTCCTTGGCCAGCAGTGGCCACTGATTGTCAAGCTGAGCCTGCGCCGCCTGCCAGTCCGCCTGATGCAGGTCGACAGCCTGACGAGCTGCGGAGGCGAATCGGTGCGCCTGGGCGAGCATGGTTTGTGAATTGAGCGCCTCCATTTGAACCCACGGTGACCAGAGGGTCACACCGATTACAAGCATCACAGCGCTTCCGAACAGAAGGCTGATCTTCCTGGCGAGTGCTAAATGGAACCAGCCGCGCTTTGACATGGTGCCCGCTTTATATCATGTTTTGCTCCAGCCTCCTATGTCGAAGCCCTGCAAACAACGATTGCAGCAGACAGGACGTGCAAGAGGTGTGTTAAGCGGGAGAATCGGGCGGCTTGGCCAACGCGCATGGACCAGCCGCGAACCGAGTCCCACAAGATCAGAACCAAGTTGGAGGATGCCCCGTGCCGATCAAGATTTTTTCCGCCCCCGGCGACCACCGAGATGATTTTACGCACGTTGAGACCCAATTCAACGAATGGGAAGCTGAGAAGCAACCCAACATCGTCAGCTTGCACACCACGGCCGATCCCCTTCCAACGCAGCGGGATGTTGGGAGTTTCATGCTGACGCTGGTGGTTTACTACCAAGCGGGCGTATGACCTCGGCATCCCCAGCCGAGCCAGCGGAAAATCGCTTCAGGGCCATCCGAGGCCGAGCGCGACGCCGCGAATCCGATTTCACCCGATTGGCGTGGATGCTACCCCTGCTCGCCTTGGCCGCCGTTCATGAGCCCTTCGCGAGGGCTCAAGAAGGCGGGGAAGGAGTTCGATTCCCTCCCTTCTCCGCCGCGCCGTCCGACGTCATCGCAGCATATTACAACGCGAGCAATCAGGATCCCGGCGTCCTTCGCAGCTTCCTGGCCACGGTGAGCCTGCTCTCTGAGGCAGCGCGGCACACGGGCTTGCTGTCGAACCTTGACCCGGCGACCTCGTTTTGGATCGATATGGCCACGTCGATTCCCGTCGTCTTGCAACAACCGCATACGATTTCCCTGATGAGCATCGCCGCCCGACCGCGAGCGGGCTCGGGGCATCGCCTATCAGGCCTTCAGCTCGGAATCGTCCTGGACACAAGCGGAAACAACGACGGCCTCAAGTACCGAATCCGCCAGCTTCTACTGGCCCACACCAACAGCGAGGACACCCAACTCACCGAACAAACGCAAGCCGGCCAAAAGCGGTACACGATTCATGATCGTCGACTTCCCCCCTGGGCGAGCATCACTTGGGGCGTTGTCGGCGAGCGGTACGTCATCGCGATGGGCGACGGAGCGTTCGAGAAGCTCTTTTCCACCGTGAAGGACGCCGGTACCAGCCTTGCGGCCGATCCCTGGGCGAAACCGGCACTAGCCGAGATAGCTCCATTGCGGACTGCGATGAATCTCTTCCTGGATTTTGAGCGGTTTCAACCTCAAAACGCTCCGGCGTTGGCGGAGAAGATCCAGCGCGTTCAGCGATCGCTCCGCATTCCCGGGGTTTCGAAGTGTTTGTTCTGGCTTCGCCAAGCCGAGCGATCGGTAGACATCGAGGGCATCGTCCAAAGAAAAGGGGCAAACCGGATGCATGCGGTCGCGCACAGCCGCTTTCTTTCGGCGCTGCCCGACCATGCCGTACCCGACGCGGCCACGGGCTACGCCGTGTTCCGATGCAACCCGAGCGCCTTGCTGGATACCATTTCCACCGGCTATCTGACGGCCCGAAGCCCGAAAACTCGAGCCCGGACGATCCAATACTGGAAGGACGTGCAACGGCAGGCGGGCGTGGATGTCGCCGAGGATTTAGTGTCGTTTCTGGGTAAGTACGTCGTCATTCACAATTACCCCGAACACGCGCTCCGGCTTCCCGTAGCCGTGACCATTGCGTTGCCCCTTGCCGGCGACGCTTCGAAGCTCCGCCAAAACGTCGACAAGCTCATGACGTTCATCCAAACCGAGTTAGGCGAAGACGGCGCCGTCAGGTTGAACCGCGCCGACGACGGAATATGGTTTCTGGATCTAGGCATCGAAGGTCCGGCGTTGGCGGTGCTCGATGGCTGGCTGATCGTCAGTTTCTCGCCCCAAGCGGTTCGTGCAAACGCCAAACTCTTGGCATCCGACAAGTAGCATTCCCAATCGCGCCGCGGGCTTCATACGCGGCGCCTAGGCGATCGCCCAACATGCGCGACGCGAACAGCGAATACGCTCTATGAATCAACCGGTAGTGTTGATCGTGCGCCCACCACATGCTGCAACGTCGTCAACAGCCGCGTATCGCCGCTAATGTCGAACCCGTCCTTGCGGAGCAACTCAAAAACCTCTTCCTGCGCATTGAGGATCGCCAGCCACGCTCGCTCGCTGGTGTGTACCGAAAGATCGGCTTCAGTTGCGGCAGGCTCGGGTTGTGCATCGGCGAAATGAATCTTGATCGTCTCGCGATCGACGTCCATCGTGTACGCGCTGCCGGACGAGCCCGAACAGCCCGATAGCAAAAAGTGTACGGTCCCGGTGCGATGGCCCCTCCCCACCGAGCCGGAGATGTTAGCGACACCTCGAAAAAAATCCTCGACCGAATCGTACTGCACGCCGCCAGGATCGCCGTCTGCTTGCGCCTGTTCTATTCGCCGGGCCAGCCACGTTATGGTGCTTCCCACCGCCAGGCGATGCCCCTCCTGCTTGGCTTTGGGCCTCGATAAGTCCGCAACCTGGCGCATCGTGGCCTTTTCCATCTGAGACAACTTCAAACAACCCCAATACCCCTGAGCAAAACGCAGGAAATCCGTACGCCCCACAAGATGCGTGGCCGTGGCGGCCAGATCCGAAAGATCCGAGACCACGCCTGCCGCGGGCACAGGCCCGGAATAGAACCGGCCTCGCCGGTCCGGATCGAGCAGACAAAACCGCCACGCTTGACCGTCGCGCGCCGCGATCTCATCGGAACCCATCGTACCCTCGCAACCCACCATGATGTTGCGCCCGAACAATCCGCCATGCACGACGCCTGCATCGTGCATGCGTCGAATCTGTGCCCCAAGACGGCGTGCCAACGCCCGACGCTCCGCCGCACCGCCGTCCGCGGCAAGCAAGAAGGAGTCGATCGATTCCGTTTCGTCGGCCGCGGCGGTAATCAGGAAACACGCCCGAAGAAATCCCCGCTTGCGTTTCTCGCCGTAAGCCAAAGGTTCGACAGCCGAAACGCCCCGGCGACGCATTTCCTGGAGAAACTCGTATTCAAACCGCGCCCGGCTCGCCCCAAACAGCGTTCCACGAAACATGCCCGCCCATCGCGCACGCAGCCGCCGGTAACGGTATCGTTTCACGAAGACCCGCGCCCCCTCCGGGAGGTCAACAGGGAACGTCTCGGACGATCCGCTCAAAGCGGCCATCGACGCCGGGCGATAGCGCAATACCTTGCCGACCGACGTCATGCCGGCGCCTGTGAGCGCGACCTCAGCGGCCGGGTCAATACATAGCCTGTTGGACATTGTTTTCCATTCACAACATTGAAGGTGGGGCAGGTGGTTGCCCCGGGCTATCGCTTGTGGCCCGGCCGCCCTCGGCTGGGTGGCGCCCCGGACAAAGCGGAGGGCCGCTGTGCTACACAAGATACGCCGCCAATTCGGTGCTAATGCAACATCAGCCCGCCGCTTTCGGAGGCACATTTTCGGGAACGCTTCCGGCGATCCAATCCAAACTCGCTCTTCCGAGCGATTTGATGTCCAAGACTATCAAGTACAACCCCGGCACGGCAATCAACGTGAGCACCGTGGCGAAGATCAGCCCCGCAGAGATCGCAATGCCCATCGGAATCAAGAATTCCGCCTGAAAAGATCGTTCGAGCAACAGGGGGGCCACGCCCAAAACCGTGGTTGCCGAAGTGAGCAAAATAGCGCGCAGGCGGCCGGTGCCTCCCTGAATCGCCGCCTCCATGGGCGGCACCCCGCTCGCTATGGCCCGATTGATGAAGGTGACCACGAGCATGGAATCGTTGACCACAATGCCGGTCAGCGCCACCGTTCCGATCGACGACATGATCGTGATTGGGTAGCCCATCACCAGATGCCCGAGCACCACGCCGATGATGCCATACGGGACCACCGACAGCACGATCAGCGGCTGCACATAGCTCTGGAACAATCCGGCTAAGATGACGTAAATCATCAACACCGCGATCACGGCGATGCTCTTGATGGAGCCGAACGCCTTCTTGGTTTCCAACTTCTGTCCGCCGAACTCAAGCTTGACATCAGGGTGACGCTCGTAGATGGATGGGAATTGCTTCGTCAGCGACGCGATGATCTCTTCGGGGGTCACAACGGCGTCATCCACGTCGGCCGTCACCGTCACGGTCCGCCGCTGATCTTTCCGATGGATCGTGGAAAAGCCGGTGCCCTCCGTCAGGCGGGCGACCTCTGTAAACGGAACCAGCGGGCCCGCCGGCGTCGCGATGCGCATCGCCTCAACGTCATAGATCCGCCGCCGCGATTCGACCGGATAGCGCACCATGATTTTGACATCCTCGCGACCGCGCTGCACCTTTCGGGCTTCAAACCCGTAGAACGCCGAGCGAACCTGCGTCGCCAGCGAAGCCGTAGTCAGGCCCAGGGCCCGGGCGGAGTCGAACAGCTCGATTTGCACCTCGCGCCGACCCGCCTCAAAATCGTCGAGCACATCGAACACACCCTCATAGGCCGACAGCAACGCCTTGAGTTCCTGGGCCACTTCGCTCAACTCGGAAACGTCATCCCCGCCGATCTCGACGTGCACGGGCGCGCCCCCCGGCCCCCCTTGCAACGAGGTATAGTTCAGCTTCTCAACGCCTTCGATGGATTGGGTCGCGGCACGAAGATCCGCCAGGATTTTGTCGCTGTTACGTTGGCGTTCCTCGCTCGGGGTCAGCTCGATGAACACCTGTGCCAAGTGCGATTGCGGCGGCGACACGATGGCGTCGTCGCTCACTTCGATACCGATGAGGCTGTAGATCGATCGCAACTCCGGCAGGCTCATCGCCGCTTTTTCGATCGCCTCGATCGCGGTCGCCGTTTGGCCTACCGGCGTCCCCACTTCCATGCCCAAACGCGCCACGAGCGTCTCGGAGTCGACCTTCTGAATGAAGACCTGCTGAACAAACCCGCCGCCGAGCAGGCCGAACACCACCAACAAGACCGACATGAGCGCCGCGACGGTCACATAACGATACGCGGTGGCGGCCGTCAACACCTTCGCATAGGCTCGACGCAGCCGGCGCTGCACAAACTCCTGCTCCGCGCGGCGAATGCGAGCCATCGCGCCGCCTATGACCGAACGACCTCGCGAAGCCGCGGCCGGGCCTGCCGGCTTGAGGCCGTGCGCCAGATGCGACGGCAGAATCGTCAGCGCCTCAACAAGCGATACCGTCAGAGCGATGCAAACGATGACCGGCAGCGTACCCAACCAGGATCCGAGTTGCCCTTCGATGAACATCAGCGGAAGAAAGGCCACAACCGTCGTCAAAATTGCCGCCACCACGGGCCAGGTGACCTCTTCGGTTCCTTCGATAGCGGCTTGGTGCGGCTCGACGCCCGCCTCCCATTTGGTAAAGACATGCTCGGAAACAATGATGGCGTCGTCAACCAGCAATCCGAGCACGATGATAAGCCCGAACATCGTGATCAAGTTCAGCGTGTGGCCAAGGAACTGCATGCACAGCAACGCCCCCATGACCGCCAACACCAGCCCCATCATCACCCAAAATGCCACACGCCAGTGAAGAAAAACAAGCAGCGAAAGAGCCACGAGCAACAAGCCCCACAGGCCGTTGCGCGTCAGCAGATCCAACCGCCCTTCCACAAAACGCGATAAGTCCGTGTGCACGTCCACGTTGACACCGGCGGGAAACGGATTGCGCCGAGCATCCTCATAGACCCGGGCAAGCGTATCCCGGCCCGCAACCCGTGCCAAAAAGAGGTCAGTCCAATCCCGTTGAAGCGCGGCCCCTCGCTTGCCCGCGACCATCGCGCGCACGGTCTTCGCGATGCCGATAGCATCTTGCTCGGGCGTCTTGTACACCGTGATGTTGACCGCCGGCGCGCCGTTGAACCGGC
>CAZYXP010000093.1:0-13280 GCA_964651325.1 uncultured Phycisphaeraceae bacterium | reverse complement strand
AACCGATGATCTCTGACCGGCCCTAAAGGACCGGCCTAGTAGCCCGCTTCGCGGGGACGCCCCGTAAACGGGGCTCGCACGCTTCTTGGACGCCGCCAAAACTGTCCTGCACCCGGGAGCATGTACCCGCAGATTCAAGCGAGACTAGACACTAGCCGTCGAAGATGCGCTGGATATTCTCCGGGCAGGGGTGGGCTCGCTTGTACTGGACTTCAAGCAGTTTGATGACCTGATCGCGCTGGACCAGGTAGGTCGTGGATTGCCGAAGCGTACTGGTGACGAAGTGCTCTACAACACGATGGATGACAGGCTTCGCATCTGGGCCAAGACGGCTGATGGTGAAGGTCATTGTCATCGTATCGCCGTTCCACTTGCCCGTTGATGTCATCGGCCCGGACGTACTCACGTTGTCGAACCACACGCCGTGGTATTTTCCGTCAACTTGGCCGTAGGAGATGGTCCCGATAGCACGGAAGATGAAATCATCGGTGGCCGTGTTGTACGCCCGACGAATCGCATGTTTGTCGAGAATCCAGGTTGCCTCTTCCGTGCCCTTGACCGTGGCCACGACCTTGCCCGCGCGATCGTAATGCCGTTCGGTGACGCTCCAAGGCCCAACGTAGAGCTCCAGTATGGAGAGCTCCGCAGACAACTCGGATTCGGCGGGATTGGCGGATTGGCTAGACGGGGGCGCCGCCGTCTGGGCCGAGCCCGTCGCCGGCCAGGCGGCAAGAGCCGCCGCGGCGACCAGGTACCAACAGGGTATGGCGTTTCTACAAGTTTGCGACATGGCCTGTTTGCTCCGGTGGCGTAACGGATCCTGCGTATGCATAGGTCTACGATCGGTGCCGAGGGCGGGTTCATCGGCAATCTGCGGTCGTACTGGCTGCGCCGCTTCCTTGCTGGCGCGGCCATGATCAGATGGCACCTTTTCCCAGCCCCGCCCCTAAGGGGAGGGGCCGTGGTTGCATCGGTCCATCCGCTTAGGGGCGAGCGCGGTTCGGATCAGGATGCGCCTCCCCGATCTCACTCTCTATACGAGCGACCGCACTTGTTGGATCAATTGATCCAGCCCCACGCCGACATAATCAAAGATTTCGCCGGCAGTCTTGGCCGATTTGGGTACGCGCTGGGCGTAGAGGCCGTGCACGCTGACGCCATCGACCGCCGCGGCGGCCTCGGCAATCTCTGAATAGAGGCCGCCGACGTAATTGTCCTCGACGGTGACGATGGCGCCGCCGGCGGCTTGGGCGGCATCCAGAATCTCGCTCGAATCAAGCGGGAACATGTAGGCGTCGAAAACGTTGCAGGAAACGCCGCCCTTGGCCAGACGCTCGGCTGCCTCGATAGCGGTGTGCAGCATGTATCCACTGCTGACCAACGTAGCGTTCTTTCCTTCGCGAAGATGCTTGCATCCGCTAAGGTCGAATGTCTCGTCCAAGGGGTAGAGGAAATTCGCTACCGGGCGGTGTGTACGCATGTAACAGAGGCCGTTGGTGTTGGCCATGAGTTCCACGCAGCGGTAGGCGCTCACGGCATCCGACGGCTGAAACAGCCGACAGAGCGGCCGGCCGGCTTCGACTTCCGTTCGCGTGAGGCTCCGGAAGTAGGCGACATCGGATACGGCCATCTGCGAGGGGCCGTCCGCACCGAGCGAGACGCCCGCATGCGAGCCGACGATTTTGATGTTCGCCCGGGTAATCGCTGCCAGGTCGATCTGATCGGCGGCCCGGGCGATGAACTTGGCGAAGCTGCTGGCGAACGGAATACGCCCGCTCGCCGCCAGCCCGGACGCGACGCTGATCATGTTCTGTTCGGCGATCTTGCACTCGAAGAATCGGTCCGGGAAGGTCTCAGCAAAGCGGTTGGCATAGGTGGAATTGCTCACATCGGCGTCCAAGCAAACGATCCGGTTGTCGGTCGCCCCGAGCGTGGCCAACGCGACGCCGTACCCGGCGCGGGTGGCCAGCATTTTCTTTTCCAGCACCGCGTCCAATCCGGCATGCCGAAACGCCGCCTCCAACCCCGGCAGCTTGATCGGCGTTGGTGGTCGCAGCGGGGTCTCGCCTGTACGTATTTCCGGGCGAATCGCCCCGTTCGACGTTGCGGCGAGCTCTCTTCCTGTGGCATCCAGTTGCTGACAGGCATGTTCCAATTCGGCGGCCGGAATCGGCTTGCCGTGAAAATTCTGCCCGAGCATCATGTCGCAGCCCCAGCCCTTGACCGTTCGTGCCACGATCGCCAGGGGCTTGTTCGATTCTTCAAGTTTGGCGAGCGCCGTTGCGATTTCGTCCGGATCGTGGCCGTCGATCTGCTCGACCTGCCAGCCGAACGCGGCGATTTTTGCAGCGAGCGCATCGGAAGATTGCTGCGCCGAGACGGCTGCCGCTTGACCGTGCCCGTTGCAACTGAAGATTGCGCACAGGTTCGTCAGGCGATGATCGACGATGAAGTCCAGCGCCTCCCAGACCTGCCCCTCGCGTGCTTCCCCATCACCTATAATGGCAAAAATGCGTTTGTCGATTCCGTTGAGTCGCGCCCCCAGGGCCAGGCCGGCGGCCACGGAAAGCCCCTGGCCCAAAGAGCCCGTCGCGGCATCGAAGAACGGGAAGCCTTCGGCCGGGTTCGGGTGCCCATCCAAGACGCTGCCCAACTCGCGAAGCGTATCCAATTGGGCGATTTCTAGAGTTTGCTTGTTTTCGGGGCTTTCGCCGACGGCACCGGCCAAATCGGCGTAGGCCGCATAGACAATCGGTACGGCATGGCCGATCGAGAGCACGAGTCGGTCGTTTCGTTCATTCCACGGATCGCCAGGATCGTAGCGCATGTGCTTGTACATGAGCTCGTAGACGATATGCCCCAATGCCAGAGCGCTGGACGGATGCCCCGACCCGGCGGCCGTGGTCATGCGGACAACATGTTTGCCGAGTTCGACGGCTTTGGCGTGCGCGGTGCTTGTCGCGGACAAGGAATTCTCCCGTTTGTAGATTGAGATGCGCCTGCGGCAGGGCGGTCAACCTCGCCCAATCGAACCCCGCAGAAACCCGCTCATCGGGAAGCGTAGCGTCGGCCCACCGCTCGATCAAGGGCGGAAGAGTCGGGATCAACTCCGCCACTGCTCGATCGCTGTGAAACGTGCGTTTTTCACAATCAAGAGGCTCTCGGCGAAGCCCGGCCCTTCCGGATCTGGCATGGTCGGGGGCAGTGTTGGATAGGATTCCGTGCGGGTGCTCCGAGCCGGATGGGGATTGGCCGTTGAGCGCGGAACCGGCAGGTTGAGCGGAATGAAGAAAAAAGTCGCAGGCGGAGTTCCCCTCGCTCCGCCCGCGTGCGCGGCGTGTCCCGCGCTGTCGCCCCCCTCCTAAGATTCAATCTCCTCTGCGTTCGCCGTTGGGGCACGCCGCAGAAACATCGCTCGAGTGATAGGGCTCGTCACCTCGAATAAACTATATAGGTATGGCGATACGCGCCGCAAGCATCCTTAGGGAAGAATAAGCACTAACCGATGTGGGCTGCAAAGTGTGCATGCAGATATCGAGAATAGGCGTCTTGCCGCTGGGTAACGCTGTTCCGCGACCCTGTGATCAGAGCGTCTTATCCACAATGGCGGCTCCGACGGAGTCGCCGAAGGCGTTGACCGCGGTGCGGAATCGATCCAGGAACCAATCCACGGATAGGATCAGGCCGATGTATTCCAGCGGTAGACCCACCGCGTTGAGCACGATCAACATCGTGACGAGCCCGGCCTCCGGGATGCCCGCGGCGCCGATGGCTGCGAGCGTGGCCGTTACGGCGATGACCACTTGCTGGAGAAAGGTCAGATCGAACCCGGGAATCGCCTGGGCGATGAAAATCGCGGCGACGGCCTCGTAGAGCGCGGTGCCGTCCATGTTGATCGTGGCGCCAAGCGGCAAGACAAATTCGGCGGATCGCTGGGAAATACCGGCCTTGGTGGTGGCGCACTCCATCGTAACCGGCAGCGTCGCAGACGAGCTGGCCGTCGAATACGCCGTCAGAAGGGCCTGGGACATTTGGTACATGAAGCGGTAGGGGTTCCTGCGGGTGAAGATCCACAGGATCAGCGGCAGCGTGCCGAAGGCATGAATCGCCAGCCCGCCCAGCACCGTGGCCACGTACCAGCCGGTTTGTTGCAGGACCTCGATGAATTTTCCCTCGGCCTGGGCCTCGCCGAACCGTGCGGCCACGAGGCAGAAAATACCCAACGGCGCGGCCTTCATCAGCAGCAGGATGAACGCCATCAGGGCGTCGTTGATCTGATTGATGAGGCTGGTCAGCACGGCGACCCGCTCGCCCAGCGTCGTGAGCATCCCCGCGAATATGATGCTGAACACGATGAGCGGGAGAAGGTCCGTCGACGCCGCACTGCCGATGAGATTGTCCGTGAACAGCATGAGCAGGAGGTTCTTGAAGATCATGCCCACGGTGGGCGGTTCCTCTGTTGGGTCTGACAACTGTTCGAAAACGCCCGTGACTTTTTCTTCGCTCAGGCCGGTGGATTCAGTCAAGTGGGTTAGGATTTCCTCACGGGCCTCGGTCGTGTCGCTCTTGTACGAGAGTTGATCGAGCGTCGCCTGGTCGATGGTGCCCACACCCGGCTGGACGACGTTGACGACGATCAGCCCGACGACGACCGCAAGGACGGTCGTACACAGGTAGTACAGGATCGCGCAGCCGCCGGGCCGGCCCAGCTTGCGGACGTCGCCCATGCCCAAAATGCCGGACATGACGCTGGTGATCACAAGCGGCACGACCATCATTTTGAGCAGCCGCAGAAACACCTCGCCGCCTACGTGGAGCTTTGTGGCCGCCTCTGGCAACGCGAGCGCTGTCAAAACCGCGCTGCCGATGGCGATGCAGATCCACAGGGTCAGACGACTCTTCTTGGGTCCTTTTTTCACGGCAAGTCCTTTCGCGGAAGGGCGCGATCTTGCTCAGTTGGGACAGGGGCCGGGTCGGAATCTACCCAAGGCCCGCGGATCGTGCAAACGGGCGCCTCAAACCGACCCACTTTCCCAGCCCGCCATCTGCATGGTATGATGCCTGCGTCAACGCGGCCAAGCCGGTTGAAGGGCTGTCGGCGCTTTTTACCTGGTGCTCAACCATGTAGCCCGGCCACCTTCGGTTGGAGACTCGCAGGTGGCACCGGACTTGAGCCGCCGTGAACTCGCATGGGCAACAGAGAGACAACGGCATGAAAGCATCAACGTCGCGGATCGGAGCTCTGGGCGCTTTCTTTTTCTCGCTGACCATCATGCTTGGGGCAGCAAACCAGACCCTCCACGCTCAAGAGATGGACAGTTCCACGAAGCACAAGAAGCAGGCGGGCCAAGCGCCCGAAGGCAAGCCGGACCGTGCGCCGGGCGGTACTACGCCCGAGCAGCGGTTCAAGGACGTGATGACGGACGCCGTGCTTTCGGGCACGTGGCAGATGACCATGGGCGACGGAATCTCCAAACCCGTGACGCTGAGCGACCCGCAGCCGGAATCCTACACCATAAGCCGGGTGGAGCAGACCGCTGGGGATTTTTGGGTCATCACCGCACGGATCAAGTACGCCGACAAGGATGTCGAATTGCCGATTCTGGTGCGAGTCGTCTGGTCGGGTGACACGCCGATCATCACCGTGGACAACCTGGCCGTGCCGATGATCGGCACGTATTCCGCCCGCGTGATGATCTACAAGGGGTTCTACGCGGGCACATGGTTCGGCACAGGCTACGGCGGCGTGCTCTCGGGTAAGGTTACGAAGGCTTCCCGCCTGCCAAACCCGAAACCGAAGGCCGCTCCTAAACCAAAGCCGTAGGCGGCGTGATGCGCGCGTGGGTTACCGTTTTCCGCCTAGCAAAGAATAGAACACCGGCAGCACGAGCAGGGTCAGCATCGTCGATGTCAAGACGCCGCCGATGACAACCGTGGCAAGGGGGCGCTGGACTTCCGCGCCGACGCCTGTGTTCAGCGCCATGGGAACGAACCCCAACGCGGCCACCAGCCCGGTCATCAGCACGGGCCGCAACCGCATCATGGCCGTTTGTTCGATCGCTTCGTACATGGCCACGCCCTTGTCGAGCAGCCCCCGAAGATACGACACGAACACCATGTCTCCGAGCACGGAGACCCCGGACATCGCCACAAACCCGACCCCGGCCGAGATGCTGAAGGGCATGTCACGCAAGTACAATGCGAGTATCCCGCCCACCGCCGAAAGCGGCAACGTCATGAAAATGCGAACGACGTCGGTGACTCGACCGTACGTGATATACAGCAACACGAAAATCAGGGCAAGCGCGAGTGGCACCACGAACATCAGCCGGGTGGCCGCGCGCTGCAGATGCTCAAACTGTCCTCCGTATCGAACGAAATAGCCCGGGGGGAAGTCGATCTCTGCTTCGATTCGTTTCCGCGCCTCGGCGACCAAGCCGGCCACGTCGCGACCGCGGGCGTTGCACTGAACGACCACGCGGCGTTTGCTCCATTCGCGATTGATCGTGGATGGGCCATCTACGATCTCCAATTCGGCCAAGCGCGCCAGCGGCAGGAGTTGTCCCGAAGCGGTTGGAATCAGGAGGCTGGCCACACGCTCCGGGTCCGTGCGGTACGCATCGGGCAACCGCACCGAGAGCGGAAACCGAACCTGTCCCTGGCGAATCTCGCCGATGGGAATGTTGCCAATCGCGGCGATGAAATCAAGCACCTCGCTGGCGGGTACGCCGTATCGCGCGAGCTGGTCTTGGCGCAATCGAATCTTCAGCATGGGCAGGCCCGTGACTTGCTCCGTCACCGTGTCGGCGCTACCGGGGATGGCCTTCAGGATGCCCTCGATCTGTTCGGCAAGGATTTTGAGTTGGTCGAAATCGTCTCCAAATACCTTCACGCCCAGGTCGCTGCGGATGCCGGCCACCATCTCGTTGACCCGCATCTCGATGGGCTGTGTGAATATGGCGCGCATCGCGGGCATGGTCGATAGCGTTCCCTCCATCATGGACACCAGCTCCGCCTGCGTGTCAGCGCTCTTCCACTGCGATCGGGGGTGCAGCGTGATGAATATGTCGGTTAGCTCGATGCCCATCGGGTCGGTCGCAACCTCGGCCGTTCCCGTACGCGACCAGATGTCGTTGATCTCTTCCGGAAAGGTTTCCAACAGCAAGCGTTCGATTTGCGATCCATAGCGCACTGACTCCTCCACGGACACGCCCGCGAGGCGCACGGTGTTGATGACAATAGCGCCCTCCGACAGTCGCGGGATGAAGACCGCGCCGAGATTCAGTGCCATCCAAACGGCCCCAACCAACGCGACCACTGTGGTGGACAAGACCGCCGCGCGAGCCCGGAGAACGAAGCGAAGCAATGGTGCGTAGGCTCGCTTGGCGATTCGGATGATGAGCGGCTCGCGGTCCTTGAGCTTTTTCGGCAAACACAGGCTAGCCAGCACGGGCATGAGCGTCAGCGAGGCCACCATCGAGCCGGCCAGCGCAAAGATCACCGTGAGCGCCATGGGCGAGAAGAGCTTGCCCTCGATGCCCTCCAGCGTAAGAATCGGCAGGTAGACGATCATGATGATGAGTTCGCCGAACATCGTTGGCCTGCGCACTTCGATGGCGGCGTCGCGCACGATTTCGATTCTGGATCGTCCGTCGCGGCTGTCGGTCAAATGCCGGACGCTGTTCTCAATCATGATGACCGAGCTATCGACGATGAGGCCGAAGTCGATGGCGCCCAAGCTCATCAGACTGCCGGCAATACCTACTCGAAGCATCAAGTTGCCCGCGAACAGCATCGAAAGCGGGATCGCCAACGCCACTATCAGTCCGGCGCGGATGTTCCCCAGGAAAAAGAAGAGCACGGCCACCACGAGCACGGCGCCCTCGAACAGATTGGTCCGCACCGTGCCAAGTACCTGATCGACCAAGTCGGTACGGTCGTAGAGGGTCTTGACCTCGACATCGGGCGGAAGAGACATCCGAACCTGTTGCATGCGCGTCTTAAGCCGCTCGGTGACATCACGGCTGTTTTCGCCCATGAGCATGAAGCCAAGCCCAAGCACGGCTTCGCCCTCCCCGCCGTAGGTGACGGCGCCCCGGCGTACCTCATGGCCGTCAATGACATCGCCGAGATCACGCACATAGATAGGCATGCCGTCTTGAGCGGTGATGACGATGTTGCCAATCTCTTCGAGCGTCGATACGAACCCGATGCCCTGAACGAGCAGCTGCTCACCGGATCGCGTGATGCTGCCGCCGCCGACATTGGCATTGTTGCGGCGAAGCGCCCGGAACAAGTCTGAAAGCGACACGTCATACTTGATCAGCTTGGCGGGATCGACGACGACTTGATAATGGCGCTCGAGCCCGCCCCAGCTGTTGACCTCGGCCACGCCGGAAACGCTGCGGAGCTGCGGCCTGATGATCCAATCCTGAATCGAACGCAAGTCGCTGAGGTTTTTCGTGTCGCTGGTAAGCAGGTAATGAAACACCTCGCCGAGGCCCGTGGCCACCGGCCCCATCGCGGGCCGCGGCAAGCCCTCGAGCAACTCGACGGTGCTCAGGCGTTCCATCACCTGTTGCCTTGCGAGATAGATGTCGGTGTCGTCGTTGAAGATGACCGTGACCTGGGAGAGACCGAACTTGGACAGGGACCGCACCTCCACAAGCCCCTTCAATCCGCTTATGGTCTGTTCGACCGGAAAGGTGATCTGCTGTTCAATCTCAACGGGGGACAAGGCGGGCGCGACGGTGTTGATCTGGACCTGTACCGGCGTGGTGTCGGGAAACGCGTCGATCGGCAGCCGTGACAGGGAGAATGCGCCCGTGGCCGCCAGACCGGTCGCGATCGCGATCACGACGAAGCGATGCCGAAGTGACCAGAAGATAATGTCATTGAGCATGGCGGTTATCTCCCCGGATCCACGTCGCAGCATCCCGCGCCGATGTTGGACTTGAGGATTTCCGTCTTCATCAGGAAGCTGCCGACCGTGACCACGGTTTCACCCGCCGCAAGCCCGGCGAGAATTTCGACATGGCCGTTGGCGCTCGACCCGAGCGACACCTTGCGCGGTTCAAAGAGCGTATCTTCCAGCTTGACGAACACGAGCTGGCAGCAGCCGTCGGTTTGAACGGAGCCGATCGGTACCGACACCACTTCCTCGTTGTCGTGAACGATGATCCGCGCCAGGCCGAACATGTGGTTAAGGAGCAAGCCGCGCTCATTGGGGAGGTTCGCTCGGACTTTGACGGTGCGCGTGCGATCGTCGACCGTGTTGCTGATCCACGAGACGATTCCGTCGAACGCTTGGCCGGGCAGGCCGTCCACGGTGAACAGGATCGGAAGACCGATACGCACCTGCGGGATGTCTCGCTCTTGAAGATTCATGAGCAGCCACATCGTCGAGAGATCGGCAATCGTATAAAGCGCGTCTTGCTGCTGAACCACTTCTCCGACGACGGCGCTCCTATGGACGACGCGACCTGCCGTCGGGCTGTGCAACGCGTATCGAGAAATGGCAAGGCCCGACTCGCTGCCAATCGCTGCCAGCTGCGCATCATTCAAGCCGAGGATGGCTAGCTCCCGCTCCGCCGCATCCAGCTCGCTCTTGGCCACGCGTACGGCGCGCATGGCCGCAAGACGATCTCGCTCGCTGTCGAATTCCACGGTTTCGTATGCCGCCTGAAAGCCCGCCTCCGCCGCGGACAGATTTCTTCGGGCGACCTCGAAATCCTGCTCGCTGTTGATCTTCTTGTCTCGTAGCGTCCGCTCCCGTTCGAGCGCCGATCGTGTCATCTCCAGCGCGGCGTGCGCTTGAAGCAATCGACTCTTGGCGTCTCCGACCCGGACATCCGTAAGCGCCTGCCGGACTGCGTTTGAATCAGCCGAACCCGTGCAAACCTCCAGCATCCGCTGCGTGCCTCGATGGATCGTGTCCACACGCTCGAAATCTGCCATAGCGAGAAGGTATGCTTCGCGCATCCTGATGTAGCGGCTCTTGGTAAGGCCGAGCGCGGGGCTCTCCAGCACGGCCAGCAGATCGCCGCCGGCGACGAGTTGCCCGACATCGACGGACGCTTCCGCTACGGACCCTGCAACGCGAGGCGTAATCCGGACCACCCGCGTCTGGTCGAAGCCCACTTCAGCCGGACACTCGATGGTGTCGGAGATGCGGCGGGTGCGGACGACTTCCATTTCGATGCCCGCTTTTCGTGCCGTGGCCGCGTCGAGGAAACGCACCCGCAAACGATCCACCTGGCATCCGCTATCGTTGCTCCCTGTAAGAAGCCGATGATTGGGCTCAAGTTGAATGGCGCCACGACCGCCAGCCGGCGTGTCGTCGCTTGGATCGTCGGCTTGGTAGTCCGGATCGAGTCTGGCCCAGGCTGCTTCGATTTCCGGATGACAGGCTATGCACTGGGATTCGGGCAGGTCGTGCTCTTCGCACCAGTCGCCCGCCTCTTTGAATGTCTCCGCCGAAGCGCCGCAGCGAGTGCATACCGACTCCGGGACGCCGTGTTCGCCGCACCAGCCCTCATCGAGCGTCGGTCTTATGGCGCTCGAAGCCGGTCCTAGCGGGGGGGCATCGTCAACTGCGGTGCGTTCTTGTGCGTTGGCTGGATTCAGTGCCGCCCACGCATCGCGCGCCCCAGGATTGCAATTCGTGCATTGCGACTCCGGCAAGCCATGTCCTGCGCACCAGTCGTGCCCCTGCTTGAATTTCGCAACCAACGACGGGTTGCATCTGCTGCACACCGACTCCGGGACGCCGTGTTTGCCGCACCAGCCTTGGGAGAGATCAACCGGCACCGCACTTGTGTCAGGACCGATCACAGACATGGCGATGGACTTCGCAGGCGGCTCGGCCCCTCCTCGATCTTGTTGTTCGGCTTTTTCCGTGCACCCTGCCAAGACGGCCAGCGCAAGCGTGGTCACCCCAGCCGCCATCAGAACGCCATGGTCGTAAGATGCGTACATCATCATTCTCCGTCGCTTCGTGAGTGGAACGGCTTTGCCGTCCTATTGTTGCATTGCAGGCTGGCCGCAAGGTTTTTGAGTCTTGTCGCATCAAGCCATGCGCCTACGGCTTGCCGTACGAGGGTCAAGCCGAACAGGGGCGCACCGCAAGCGCAGCGGTACGATCAGAGCGTCGTATCAGGAATCAGATGAGCAGCGGTCGATCAGAGGCGGGGATGGCGGGGCGTGCGTCTCTCCGTCTGGGATTCGGATTGGCTGAATATTGCCAAGATTGCATCCAGGTGTCGCACGGCACCTGTGCTACGGCAATTGCCGCATCCAGGAGTACGGCGAAATCACCGCCGTTTGCCTGCTTCGAAGGCGGCGACACGACATTGCACGATTCGGTGCAGTCGTCGCACTCGCGGTTATGGGACGATCCCGTCTCCTCGGGCGCGTCGTCACGCGTATCACAGGGGCAGTGGCCGGGGCATTTGTCGGGGGCGTCTTGCGACGTCTCATGGGCCACAACCCGCTGCGCACAGCACTCGACTAAGACGCCCGCGCGGCAAAGCGCAGGCATCCCTACGAAGCTCCACACCACCGCCACCAGGGAAAGAATCCGCATACCTATAGTGTACTTCACGCGTTGCCTTGTGTCTACGAATCGAGGGCCGCTCACAAGGATTCGTCGGCTCATCGCCGATCGGACACCAGCGGGGGGCCATGGAGGCTGCTACGCTCCCGCAATCCGACATCCATCCATCTATCGGACGGCGTGGGGAGGTGGAACACCAACAAACTCGGCCCGGTTCAAGGCTACCTAGGAATGCCGTAATACTACGCTGAATCTGGAACCGGCGGCAAACTGTCACATCAGCGCAACGGCAGCGGATTCCGCGATTGACCTTCCGCCATGGCGAGGCAATCATGGGGTGAGAATTCGGCGTCCATTTGCACCCATTTGCAGGTCCCTGACGGAACACGGCTCTATGAAATCGACGATCCTTGAATTGCTCATCATCGCGGCAGCGGGGCTGGCGCTGGGCGCTACCTCCAACGCCGTTCGTCATAGCGGATCGCTTGATCCGTTCAAGGCGTACCTGGGCACGATCGAGTCGCCTAACGCGCCGGGTGGCGGTACGAAAGCGGCCGATGGCGGCAGTGATGACGGCAGCGAGCAGGGGGGCCGACTCTATCAGCTCATTACGGTCGATGAAGTTGCAGACATTGTCGGCGATCCCGACCTCATGGACAGTGGCCTGTTCGTGGTCGTCGATGCGAGAAAGGAAAGCGAGTACGAAGAAGGCCACATTGCGGGGGCGATTCGCTGCTATCATTACGAACTAGAGGGGTGCATCGACCGGGTCGTTGAAGCGGCGGCGGGCGTTGAAAAGGTGATCGTCTATTGCAACGGCGGCGAGTGCTCGGACAGCAAATACATGTGCCACGAGCTGATTGATAATTTCGGCGTCCCGTACGACTCGGTCTATCTGTTTGCCAGCGGATGGGAAGCGTGGATCGACAACGAAATGCCTTATGATCAAGGATTGGAATAGCTGTGGTTGAACTAGAGTTACGCGATCGTCGTTGGGGCGATTCCGGGTTTCCGCTGCTGATCGCTCGCGTGATCCTCGGCGGGTTGTTCATGTACATGGGCGCCAAGAAAATCGGCGATCCCGTCGCGTTCATGAAGCAGATCAACTTATACGAGATGCTCCCGACGTCGCCAGGCATTTATCTCAACGCGACCGCGATTGTCCTGCCGTGGGTCGAAATCGTTGCGGGCTTGTGCTTGCTGCTTGGCGTGCTCATTCGCGGCTCCTCACTGGCGCTGGCGTTGATGCTGGCTACATTTACGCCCGCGATCTTGCTGCGGGCGGTGGCGGTGCTGCACGAAACCGGGAAGCCCTTTAGCGAAATCGCATTTGACTGCGGTTGTGGTGCCGGGGAAGTGGTTATCTGGAAGAAGCTCCTCGAAAACACCGGCCTGTTCGTGCTGGCTCTTGTCGCGCTCTTCTCGCGTTCCCGCAGATTCTGCCTCGCAAACCTTTGCTGCAAGAAGCAAGGCGCCGACACGTCAAGCCCGCCCGCCGATTCGCCACAGCCGACTGCGGAAGGGTAGCGAAGTAGCGATCAGCTTTCAGCCGTCAGCAATCAGATAGAAGCATGTTGATTTCCTTCGATCTGATGCTAGAACCTACGCGCCACGAGTGGCTTGTTGCAGCCCTTGGCTGAAAGCTGACGGCTGACAGCTATCGGCTCTACCTTTGCGGAAGAACGCTCATGAAACAATCTCAACGCGTTTTGAACATGGCCGAGTC